>CAIXSK010000045.1 GCA_903922075.1 uncultured beta proteobacterium
CTCGAGGAAGAAGGCTATATCGAATTCTTCGACATCTCTGGCACGCCTCCCGCCGTACCGGCCGGCCAGACGACGCTGCCGTCGATCACCGCCTTCGGCGAACTGCCGGCAACGCCGGACCCGCTGCGCCTGCAGCAGGCACGAAACTTCATGGTCAACACGCTGAATGCCTTCGTCGGTCCGCTCGGCATGACCTCGCTGCTCGACCGGCTGGAAATTGCCAACAGCCATACCGACCTGCGCGCCCTTCACGACGAGTGGTATCACGCCATGGTGATGTCGCGCGACGGCAAGCGCGAGGCTGAAGGCCTGCGCGCCAAGCTGCTGCAGGTGATCTAAAAAATCGGGAGGCCGCAGCCTCCCGATTTCTCAACTTTCAGCCTCGGCCTTCGGCTTCCGGCTGCGCGGCGCGCGGCGCGGGGTCTTCGGCTTTTCAGCCACCTCGGCCGGCGGTGCCACTTCGACCACCACGGCGACGGGTTCGGCTTCCTTGCGCGGACGACGGCCACGACGCGGCTTGGGAGCCTCTTCGGCAGCCGCCGGTGTGGCGGCTTCGACGGGTGCTGTCGGCGGCGCGGCCGGCACCTCGACCGGCGCCTCGGCGACGACCGCCGCTTCGCTGGCTGCCCGCCCCCGGCCTTCCTTGCGCGAATGCCGCCCGCCGCGACGGCGCGACGAGGGCTTGTCTTCGGCCATCTGGGGGGCGCTTTCTTCGGCCTTTGCCATCTCCGGGTGGGCGACTGCGCAGCCCTGGCCTCCCTGCGGGACGGCATTCGGTTCCGCCGGTGCTTCCGGCTCGGCGGCCAGCGCTTCCGTGTCGACCGGGCGCGACTGGGAGCGCATCACGTAGGTACCTGATTTTTCGTCGCGACCGACAGCCAGCAGGCCGCGGTTAACCGCCTCTTCGAGCAGATTGCCGAAGGTCCGGAAGCCGAAGTAGCTTTCGTTGAAGCCCGGGTTGCGGCGCTTCATCACTTCCTTGAGCACCGAGGCCCAGACGCGGTCGTTTTCGCCGCGGTCGGCCATCATGTCAGCAAAGGTCGAGGCGGCCAGTTCAACGGCCTTGGTCTTGCGCGACTCGAGCTTGTCGCGGCGTTTTTCTTCCTCTTCCGGCGAGCGCTTTCCGTTGTCGCGTTCGCGGCGCAAGGCGTTGCGCTGCGATTCGCGGTCGCGCACCAGGTCGTCGTAGTAGATGAATTCGTCGCAGTTGGTGATCAGCAGGTCGGAGCAGGATTGCTTGACGCCGACGCCGATGACTTTCTTGGCGTTCTCGCGCAGCTTGGAAACCAGCGGCGAGAAGTCGGAATCGCCGGAAATGATCACGAAGGTGTCGACATGGGCTTTGGTGTAGCAGAGGTCGAGGGCATCGACGACCATCCGGATGTCGGCCGAGTTCTTGCCGGACTGGCGGACGTGCGGGATTTCGATCAGCTCGAAATTGGCTTCGTGCATGGCCGCCTTGAAGCCTTTGTAGCGCTCCCAGTCGCAGTAGGCCTTCTTGACGACGATACTGCCCTTGGCGAGCAGGCGCTCAAGCACGGGGCGGATGTCGAACTTGTCGTACTGGGCATCGCGCACACCGAGGGCGATATTCTCGAAATCGCAGAAGAGCGCCATGCTGGCGGTGTCGCTGGATGAGGCCATGAATTGCTTTCAACAAGAGGGGACTCGAGTATACCGCCAGCGCGCCTTGCCCCGCTGGCTCAAGTAACTACGCTTTTTAACGGATATCAAAGCCGATCGGCTAGGTGGAGCACTACCATCGGTCCGCCAAACAATTTCCGAAAGGGGGAAAACAATGAGTGGCGCTTTCACCAAATCGATGGCGCGGAACATATTTTACGGGGGGACCGTCTTCTTCTTCCTGTTGTTCCTTGCGTTGTCATTCGATACCCATTCGCAGCTTCCGAAACGTGACATGCGGCAGAACATCACGCCGCAGATCGCCGAAGGCAAGAAGCTTTGGGAAGTCAATAACTGTATCGGTTGCCACACCCTGATGGGTGAAGGTGCCTACTTTGCCCCGGAACTGGGCAACGTCATCGTTCGCTACGGCGACGA
>CAIXSK010000046.1 GCA_903922075.1 uncultured beta proteobacterium
ACCCGGGGGTCGCCTTTTCTTTGGCTACTTTCTTTTGGCGAAGCAAAAGAAAGTACGCCCGCGCCTCAAGCGCGGAAAACCCAAGCCCAGAAAAGGCACAACCGCCGCAGGCAAGAACCAAAAAACTCACGCCGCCAACCGCAACCTCTGCCTCCACCCCGGATAAATCTTGTCCGCATCCTGCGGAAACGACTCAAACGCCCGGGCAAACTCGTAATGATCACGCGCCCATTCCACCGGGTCGGCCCCGGCCTTCCAGCAATCGTAAGCCTGGCGCAGCGACCGCGCCCCGGCGGCCGGGCTGTCGATGTGGCCGTACGCTCCACCACCCGCCGTGTTGATCACATTCCCGTGGCCGAGGTTTTCGAAGAAGCCGGGCAGGCGCAGGGCGTTCATGCCGCCGGAGATGATCGGCGTCGTCGGCTTCATGCCGTACCACTCCTGGTGATAGACCGGGCCGCTGTAGCTGTCGCGCTCGATGATGTAGGCGCAGGCGCGGTCGTCCTTGTCGCCTTCCATCTTGCCGTAGCCCATGGTGCCGACGTGGATGCCGGAGGCGCCCTGCAGGCGGCTCATCTTGGCCAGCACGTAGGCGGTGTAGCCGCGCTTGGACGACGGCGAGGTGATGGCGCCGTGGCCGGCCCGGTGGTAGTGCAGGTACTGGTTGGCGAAGTGGCGCCGTGCCGTGGTGATCATGCCCGGGCCGCCGACATAGCCGTCGACCAGGAAGGCGACCTTGTCGGCATCCGGGCCGAAGGTGCGCAGGATGTATTCGCCGCGCGCCACCATCTCGTGGTGGTCGTCGGCGGTGATGTTGGCCGAGAACAGCTTGGCCTCGCCGGTTTCGTCCATCGCCCGCTTCATCGCGTCGTACACCAGCGGGATGGTCTGGCGCATCGGCGCGAAGGGCTGGTTGCCCTGCGGCTCGTCGTTCTTGATGAAATCGCCGCCCAGCCAGAACTCGTAGGCGGCGCGGGCGAAAGGTTCGGGGCGCAGGCCGAGCTTGGGCTTGATGATGGTGCCGGCGATGTAGCCGCCATCGACGACCGGCCGGCCGAGGATGCGCCAGAGGTCGGAGATGTCCTTGGCCGGGCCGTCGAACAGTTCGATGGCGCGGCGCGGCACGTAGAAATCGACCATCTTGGCGTGCTCGATGTCGCCCATGCCCTGGTTGTTGCCGATGGTCAGCGTCAGGAAGGAAACCATCATCATCCGGCCGTCGATCATGTTGCGGTCGAAGAGGTCGAGCGGGTAGGCGATGCGCATGTCCTCGCTGGCCGGGTCGATGTGATAGACCAGCGCATCGACGCCCTTGGTGAAGTCGTCGGTGGTGCATACCTCGACATTGGTGCCGGTGGAGGATTCGGCGGCGAAGTGAGCGGCCGCTTCGAGGTAGCCGTGGCCGGCCTTGGGTTTCATCTTGTAGGCGCACAGGATGTGCTTGCCGCCGGCGATCAGGTCGGCTTCCTTGAGGCTGAGGTCGGCGTAGCGTTTGGATTGGTCCATCGTCTTGTCTCCTTGGGGTTGTTCGTCGGAACGGCTGCGATGGAGTGAATATTAGGAAGGGCTATTGATAAATAAAAGTCACGTATTTTTACGAAATTGTTCAGTCATGGCTGATGTATTCGTCCGATCACTCGGGTCGTGACATATCTCACGGCAGGTGGGTTTGGTGTCGGATAGCATCCCCCACAGACAAATCAGAGGGGCAGTCAGCGATGTCGCTTGCGATCAAAATAAGGCATTCCGACGGGACTTGGTTCCTGTTGGCGGATGGCATACAGGCTCGGCCCGGGGTGGTGGACAGCTGGCTTGAAATGGCCAAGGACATCTATCCGGGCAGCGAGATCCGGGTCGTCGAGGAAGTGTCGCTACCGGCGGCCGAGAAGCCTACGCATCACTGATTCCTGTCCATTGCGCGACGAAGCGTTGCGCATCCTTCTGCCAGCTCGCGAAATCCTCGGCGAAGCCGGCCGCATCGACGACGAAGGCCTGTTCGCCACCGGCCAGCGGATTGGGTTGCCGGGCGCGTTGCGACATGCGGGCCAGGACGTCGGCGATTCCCCGTAGCTCGGCGTAGCTGGCCAGCCAGTTTTCGTCGGCCATCAGGCGCATGGCGTGGTGGGCGTGGTCCGGCAGATCAGCCAGACGGCTGTCGATCAGGCGATAGACCCCGGCACAAAAATCGCCCAGTGCGCTCGGTTGGTGCTGCGCCCAGTCGCGGGCCAGCAAATGATCGTAAAAGATATCGACCAGGATGCCGGCGTAGCGCCGCCGATCGCCGCCGACGCGGTTGCGGCTGCGCTGGAAGGCCGGGTTGGTTTCGGCATGGCTGTCGATGGCCCGGTGCAAGGCGACGCCGCGCGCCAGGTCGGCCGGCAGGCGGCCGGGGAGCGGCCCCTTGATCCAGTCGCCGATCACGCCGCCGACGATCAGCGCCGGGTCGTCGCCAGCCAGTACGGCATGAGCGAGAAAGTTCATGTCCGGCTACTGCCGTTCGCTGTAGGTCGGCAGGGTGATGCGGAAGGCCATGGCCCCGAGGCGGAGGGCGATCACCACGCTCATGCCTACCCAGGCCGCGACGACCGGCGAAACGCCCAGTTCCTGCAGGCCGATCAGCGCTAGCGCGCCGGCCCAGGCGGCCGAGGCATACAGCTCGCCGCGCACGAAGACCAGCGGCACCTCGTTGCACAGCACATCGCGCAGCACGCCGCCGACCACGCCGGTAATCACGCCGAGCAGGCTGGCGACCAGCCACGGCGCGTGCCACTGCAAGGCAATCTGCGTCCCGGCGATGGTGAACAGCGCCAGGCCGAAGGCGTCGGGGATCAGGAACAGGCGTTGCGGCAGCTTCAGGCCGCGCACCGCGAAAAAGACGGCCAGCGCCGTGGCCAATGAAACCAGCAGATAGGTCTGGTCGGCGATCCAGAACACCGTGCGGTCGAGCAATACGTCGCGCACCGTGCCGCCGCCCAGCGCCGTGGCGCTGCCGACCATGACCGCGCCGACCAGGTCCATGCGATGGCGGCCGGCGTCGAGCACGCCGGTCAACGCATTGACCGCGACGGCCACGAGGCCGATCCAGTAGAGCAGGTTGTCCATGATTGAATGAAGTGAGCCGGAGCCCGCAGTGTAGCGGTTTGCGCCGGGACGGGCACGGGCCGGCGGGAAGTCGAATATTGTTACAGTCGGCGTCGGCGACTCGGGTTATAACTGCTTGTCATCGCCGATGGCGGTTTCCGGAATTCGCTCAAGCGCCCATGCCCATCATCTCCAGAACCGATCAGCAACTGATCTTCCACCCCCTCGACTTCACCCTGACCGTGCTGCGCAACTTCAGCAAGAACCAGGGTATGTTGCTGGCTGGGGCGGTGGCCTACTACGCGCTGCTCTCGCTGCTGCCGATGATCATCCTGCTCGTGCTCGGCCTGTCGCACTGGCTCAGCCAGGCCGAACTCCTGGCAACCTTGCAGCGCTATCTCGAATGGCTGGTGCCCAGCCAGGCCGCCGCCGTATTGGCCGATGTTTCCGGCTTCATCGACAACGGCGTGTCGATCGGCATCGTCCTGCTCGGCACCCTGGTGTTCTTCAGTTCGCTGACTTTCTCCATTCTGGAAAAGGCAATGTGCCAGATCTTCGCGCATCGCCACTCCAGGAAGAAACGACATGCCCTGGTCGCGGCGCTGCTGCCCTACAGCCTGCTCCTGCTGGCCGGCCTCGCCTTGTTCGGCATCACCGTGCTGTCGGTCGCCATTCAGAGCCTGTCGCAGGAAAGCCTTTCCATTTTCGGGGCCGAATGGTCCTTGCGCCGCCTGTCCGGAGCAGCTTTGTACGGCATCGGGCTGGCGACCGAAATCCTGCTTCTGACCGTTCTCTACACCGTCCTGCCGGTCGGCCGTACCTGCATCCGACATGCCCTGCTCGGCGCCGTGGTCATCACGCTGATCTGGGAAATCGTTCGCCACGCGCTGGTCTGGTACTTCACCACCCTGTCGAAAGCCAGTGTCGTCTACGGCTCGCTGAGCACCGCCGTCGTCATCCTGTTCAGCATCGAACTGGCCGCAACCCTGTTGCTCCTCGGCGCCCAGGTCATTTCCGAATACGAGCAGCTCGAAAGGCGCCTGGGCGAGGCTCGCTGTGTGAGTTGAGCAATGCAACGGTCGGCCGGAAAAAATGGCCAAAATTGAAATCCCCCGCTCCAGCCTCGTGGGGTCAAACGGGTAGAGAGCAATGCCATCCATCTTCGCTGGCTCAGGTCAGGGAACTGACTTGACATACGCCATGTCGTAAATACACTGTATGTATGATCAAGTTCGAGTGGGACCCTGCCAAAGCCACCGCCAATGCCAGAAAACATGGTGTGTCCTTCGAGGAGGCGCAGTCTGTTTTCTACGATGAGTTTGCGGCTCAGTTCTTCGATGACGAACACTCGGGCGATGAGGAACGTTTTTTGATGCTGGGCATGAGTACGGAGGCAAACCTGCTTCTCGTCTGTCATTGCGAACGGGAGGCGGGCAACGTCATCCGTATCATTTCGGCCCGCAAGGCCACCAAGCGCGAAAGCACTTTTTACGGAAGTGGAATGCCATGAAAGCCGAGTACGACCTTTCCAAGATGAAATCGCGTAAGAACCCCTACGCATCGAAGCTCAAAAAGCCCGTGACCATGCGTCTCTCTGAAGATGTCGTTGCCTACTTCAAGAGCATGGCGGCAGATGCCGGCGTTCCTTACCAGAGCCTGATCAATCTTTATCTCCGCGACTGCGTGACACAGCATCGGCAGGTGGAGATTGCCTGGCCTGCCAAGTCTTGATTTTCTGCCTGGAACCGGGAAACCGTGGTCTGTCCCTGGTTTTGATCAGTCGAAGGGGAACAAGCCTTGGCGCCAGTGGATAACCAGCTCAGCACGCCACGCTCCAGCGAATCGAAATGTTGCAAACCTCAAGCAGAAGATCGAGCGCCTTGAGGCTTATGAAGGTTGGCGGAAGCCAATTGCTATTGACTACGAAAATGCCATTGGCGCCGATGAGTGGAGCAAGCACATGTGGTACCTCGACCAAGTGCTTGAATTGCTTTCGCAGGCAGAAACTCACGCAGCCATTTGTCGCAAGGCCGTTGAAGATGCGGCTACACGAAATGGCTAACCTCGCATGCGTTCGGGGTTGTCCGAAAAGCGGTTTAGCCGAGCCGGCTCCCTGTTACTACGTAGCTGGCTTCTCTGCATTCTCGATTTTCATCAGCGTTAGGTAGTCGTCCTGGGGGTTGAACGCTTCGTAGTCGAGATGCCTGATGCGCTAGATTGACGTTGCGTACGACAAGGCGTACGCTTTCCTCCAATTAAGGAGCGCAACATGACTACATTGACTGCAAGCGAGGCGCGGGCCAGTCTCTATCGGCTGATCGACGAAACCAGCGAGAATCACCAGCCTGTCCTGATTACCGGCAAGCGGCACAATGCCGTGCTGGTATCCGCCGATGACTGGGCGGCGATTCAGGAAACCTTGTACCTGCTGTCCGTACCTGGCATGCGCGAGTCGATCCGCGAAGGCATTGAGACGCCAATTGACTCCTGCAGCAAGGAACTGGCCTGGTGAGTTGGCAGCTTGTGTTTACGAAACATGCCCAAAAGGATGCGGAAAAACTGGCCTCGGCCGGGCTGAAGGAAAAAACCAAGGCCTTGCTGGCCGTTCTGGCCGAGAACCCGTTCCAGAACCCGCCCGCCTACGAAAAGCTGATTGGCGACTTGTCAGGCGCCTATTCGCGGCGGATCAACATTCAGCATCGGCTGGTCTATCAAGTGCTTGAAGAGCAGCGCGTGGTCAAGGTGCTCAGGATGTGGTCGCATTACGAGTAAAACCTTCAGGCGGGTGCCGACCACGGTTTGAAGGTCGATGCGCCGGCTTTCCCGCCGGGTGATTTACTGTGCAGCCTGACTCTCAGCCTTGTCGATCTCCGTCAGCGTCAGGTAGCCGTCCTGGGTGTTCACCACCTTGTAGATGGCGTCGGGCTTGGTTTGGGCCTTCTTGAGTACGGCCTGCCATTCGACCTCGGCCGAGCGCAGGCCGTCGATTTTCTTGTGTAGCGATGCAACGCTTTCGGCCAGGTCGGTTTTCAGGTCTTCGTTGAACTGCTCGACCTTCTTGGCGGTCGGGTTCATCGCGATCAGCACGGTGTTGGCGATGGTCAGCACCAGGGCGACGGCGACCAGGATCATCGTCAGTTTGTCGAATGACCGCGTTTTGGCCGGTTGTTCCTGGCTGTCCTTGCTTTCTTTTTCGCTCATGGCCTTCTCTCCCGGGTGGATGCTTCCATCAGCCATTACGGCCAAAGCGGGGGAGAACTTGAGTTTGCTACGGTAAGCCGGAAATTTCGGCCAAATTTGAAATTTTCCAGGCGCCGCTGAAGTCTTCGTCAGCGGTGTAGTCGTTGGGCGTGACCAGGCAGCGCAGGCCGGCGGCGCGGGCGGCGCGCAGGCCGTTGGCGGAATCCTCAATGGCCAAGCAGCTTTCTGCCGGCAGGGCGAGGCGGTCGAGCACCCAGCGGTAGATGTCGGGCGCCGGCTTCTTGGCCGGCACGATGTCGCCGGCGCCGATCACTTCGAACCACCCCTCGGCCGCATCGCCCAGCGTGGCACGGAGCAGGGCGCCGACGTTTTCCGGCGAGGTCGTCGTGGCGATGGCCAGGCGGATGCCGGCCCGGCGCGCTTCGGCGATCAGCCGGGCAACGCCGGGGCGCAGTGCCAGGCCGCCCTGGTCGACCAGACGGACGTAGTGCGCCGTCTTGGTAGCGTGCAGCTGCTTGACCAGGGCAGCGAAATCATCGCGGGCCGCCACCCCGGGCGCATGGCGTTCGCCGAAATGACGGATGCGCTCCTTGCCGCCGGTGATGGCGAGCAGCTTGCCGTACAGCGCCTCGTCCCAGTGCCAGTCCAGACCGTGCTCGGCGAAGGCTGCGTTGAAGGCGGGGCGATGGCCGTCGCGCTCGGTGTCGGCCAGCGTGCCATCGACGTCGAAGATCAGGGCTTTGAGTGCGCTCATGGCCGCCGACGATACCGGGCGCGCGCCAGCACGCCCAGTCAGAATTTCTGAAGCCCGGATTAAGCGCCAATTAATAAAGAATGGCTTACTGCGTGCGTAAGAAAATCTGACTGTTACTTAATTAATAAGTCACTTATCTTGGCTGCAAATGCGGTAACACAAGAATGATTGGAGACATCATGCAATTCGGCCGTACGACCCTCTCGAAATTCGTCATCGAAAACACCCGTTCCAGCCACGGCGAGCTCGGCGCCTTGCTGATCGACGTCGCCGCCGCCGTCAAGACCATCTCGGCGATGGTCGCCAAGGGCGCGCTGGGCGGCAACCATGGCGCGCTGGACAGCACCAATGTCCAGGGCGAGGTGCAAAAGAAGCTCGACGTGCTGACCAACGAGGCCATCCTGCATCACTGCGAGTGGGGTGGCCAGCTGGCCGGCATGGCCTCCGAGGAGATGGACGACCCGTATCCCATCCCGGCCGAATACCCGCGCGGCCGCTACGTGCTGATCTTCGACCCGCTCGACGGCTCGTCGAACAGCGACGTCAATGTCTCGGTCGGCACCATCTTTTCGATCTTCACCCGGCTGGCGGCCGGCGATGCCGAACCCGGCGACTACCTGCGCCCGGGCAGCGAACAGGTCGCCGCCGGCTACGCCATCTACGGCCCGTCCACGATGATGGTGCTGACGCTCGGCAACGGCACGCACGGCTTCACGCTGGATCGCGAGAACGGCAATTTCATCCTCACCCACGCCAACATCCGGGTGCCGGAAGAGACCCGCGAATTCGCCATCAACACCTCCAACGAACGCTTCTGGGAGCCGCCGGTGCAGCGCTACGTCAGCGAATGCAAGGCCGGCAAGTCGGGCGTGCGCGGCGTCGATTTCAACACCCGCTGGATCGCCTCGATGGTTGCCGAGGTGCACCGCATCCTGATTCGCGGCGGCATTTTCATGTACCCGAAGGACAGCAAGGACCCGGTCAAGCCCGGCCGCCTGCGCCTGATGTACGAGGCCAACCCGATGGCGATGCTGATCGAGCAGGCCGGCGGCGCGGCCAGCACCGGCCGCCTGCGCATCCTCGACGTCGAACCGGACAGTCTGCACCAGCGCGTGCCGGTCATCCTCGGCTCCAAGAACGAGGTCGAGCGTCTGGAACGCTATCACCGCGAATACGACACCGGCGCCGACCGCCCCTTCGTGTCGCCGCTGTTCTCGGAACGCTCCCTGTTCCGCGACGAATCGCGCGCCTGAATTCAAGTAAAGGGAGAAAACCATGTCCGTCAAACACCCCATCATCGCCATCACCGGCTCGTCCGGCGCCGGCACCAGCACGGTGATGCAGAGCTTCCAGCACATCTTCCGCCGCGAAGGGCTAAAGGCGCAGATCGTCGAGGGCGATTCATTCCATCGCTACGACCGCCTCAGCATGCGCGCCGAGATGAAGGCGCAGGAAGCGCTCGGCAACCTCAATTTCAGCCACTTCGGGCCGGAAGCCAACTTGCTCGAAGAACTCGAAGCGCTGTTCGTCAGCTACGGCCAGAGCGGTAGCGGCCAGGTCCGCAAATACCTGCACGACGCCGCCGAGGCCGAGCCGTGGGGGCAGGAACCAGGCACCTTCACGCCCTGGCAGGACATCCCGGGCGACACCGACCTGATGTTCTACGAAGGCCTGCACGGCGCCTGGGCCAGCGACAAGATCGACATCGCCAAACAGGTCGATCTCTGCGTCGGCGTCGTGCCGACCATCAACCTCGAATGGATCCAGAAACTGCACCGCGACCAGAAGATGCGCGGCTACTCGCAGGAGGCGGTGACCGACACCATCCTGCGCCGGATGCCGGATTACGTCAGCCATCTCTGCCCGCAGTTCTCGCGCACCCACGTCAATTTCCAGCGCGTGCCGATCGTCGATACCTCCAACCCCTTCATCGCCCGCGACATCCCGACCGCCGACGAAAGCATGGTGGTGATCCGCTTCGCCAACCCCAAGGGCATCGATTTCGAATACCTGCTGACCATCCTGCACGGCAGCATGCTGACCCGCCCGAACACGCTGGTCGTCCCCGGCGGCAAGATGGGCCTGGCCATGCAGATGATCTTCACGCCGATGGTCCTGCGCCTGATGGACCACAAGCGCCGCGCCTGAATGATTGGAAAAGCTTCGTTGAACCGCAGAGGCGCGGAGGCGCGGAGAAAACCGGAAGACAGAGATTTCTCTCTGCGTCTCCGCGCCTCTGCGGTGAGATTTTCAAGATATTGGAGAGAGACATGGATCGCAACCCGACCGAAACCACCTTCCGCCGCGAACTGGCCAACGCCGTCCGCTTCCTGGCCATCGACGCCGTCGACCAGGCCAAGTCCGGCCACCCCGGCGCCCCGATGGGCATGGCCGACATCGCCGAAGTGCTGTGGCGCGACCACCTGAAGCACAACCCGGCCAACCCGAAATGGCCGGACCGCGACCGCTTCGTGCTGTCCAATGGCCACGGCTCGATGCTGCTCTACGCGCTGCTGCATCTGACCGGCTACGACTTGAGCCTCGACGACCTGAAGAACTTCCGCCAGTTCGGCAGCCGCACCCCAGGCCATCCGGAAGTCGGCCACACCCCCGGCGTCGAGACGACCACCGGGCCGCTCGGCCAGGGGCTGAGCAACGCCGTCGGCATGGCGCTGGCCGAAAAGCTGCTGGCCCAACGCTTCAACCGGCCGGGCTGCGCCGTCGTCGATCACCGCACCTGGGTTTTCCTCGGCGACGGTTGCCTGATGGAGGGTATCAGCCACGAAGCCTGCTCGCTGGCCGGCGTCTGGGGCCTGGACAAGCTGACCTGCTTCTACGACGACAACGGCATTTCCATCGACGGCCATGTCGAAGGCTGGTTCCGCGACGACACCCCGGCCCGCTTCCGCGCCTATGGCTGGCATGTCGTCGGCCCGATCGACGGCCATGACGGGGGCGCCGTTGCCACCGCCATCGCCGAGGCCAAGGCGGAGACGGCCAAGCCGACGCTGATCGTCTGCCGCACGCAGATCGGCTGGGGTTCGCCGCACAAGGCCGGTTCGCACGACGTGCATGGTGCGCCGCTCGGCGCCGAGGAAACGGCCGCCACCCGCGCCGCGCTTGGCTGGCCGTACGGGCCCTTCGAAGTGCCGATCAGCCTGCGCGCCGCCTGGGACGGCCGCCCCGCCGGGGCTGATGCCGAGGCCGGCTGGCAGGCGAACTTCGCCAGCTACCGCGCCCAGTATCCGGCGCTGGCTGCCGAGTTCCTGCGCATCCAATGCTACGGTCAGCCCGAAAAATGGCCCGAAATCAAAAACGAGTTGCTCGCCGCTGCCGGCCGCAAGGAAGGCGCCGTCGCCACCCGCAAGTCCTCGCAGAACTGCCTCGACTGGCTGGTCGACCGGGTGCCCGAACTGCTCGGCGGCTCGGCCGACCTGACCGGCTCCAACCTGACCGCCGGCCGGGGCAGCGTCGCCCTGCACGAGGCACCCCAAGGGTACTTCCTGCGGGGCGCCGGCGAGCGGGTCGCCAACTACATTTCCTACGGCGTGCGCGAATTCGGCATGACGGCGATCATGAACGGCATCGCGCTGCACGGCGGGCTGATTCCCTACGGCGGCACCTTCGCGGTGTTCTCCGACTACGCCCGCAACGCGATCCGGATGAGTGCGCTGATGAAGCAGCGCGTCATCCACGTGCTGACCCACGACTCCATCGGCCTCGGCGAGGACGGGCCGACCCACCAGCCGATCGAACACGTCAGCAGCCTGCGCCTGATTCCCGGCCTCGATGTCTGGCGCCCGTGCGACGAGCTGGAAACCGCTGTCGCCTGGATCGCGGCGATCGAGCGCGTCGGTGACGACAACGGACCTTCCGCCCTGCTCCTGTCGCGCCAGAATCTGCCGCAATACGGCGGCGCGCCCGGCCGGGTGGAAGGTGCCAGCCGCGGCGGCTACGTGTTGGCCGAGGCCGACGGCCCGCTGCAGGCGGTGATCATCGCCACCGGCTCCGAGGTGGCGCTGGCCATGCAGGCGCGGGCCGACCTGCAGGCCCAGGGCGTCGCCGTGCGCGTCGTCTCGATGCCCTGCACGCGGCGCTTCAATGCCCAGCCGGCGAGCTGGAAAAACGCCGTGCTGCCGCCGGACATCGTCCGCATTGCCGTCGAGGCCGGGCAGACCGATTTCTGGCACCGCTACGTCGGCCTCGACGGCGAAGTGCTCGGCATCGACGACTTCGGCGCCTCGGCCCCGGCTCCGGTGCTCTACGAACACTACGGCCTGACCCCGGCCAAGCTGGTGCAGAGCGTGCTGCGCGCCATCGTCCGCGCGGGCGGCGCCGACGGAGACTTCTGATGGCCAGACCTCCCGCCGCCTAGCCGCGCGCCATCCCAATTCAGTCGTACCGAGCGCCCGCCAACGCGGGCGCCAGGGAGCGGCTTGCCCAAGAATTTACAATCCACAGGAGACAGCATCATGCCCATACGGGTAGCCATCAACGGCTTCGGCCGCATCGGGCGCATGGCCTTCCGTGCCATCGCCCGCGAAAAGGAGTTTGACGATATCGAAGTGGTCGCCATCAACGACCTGCTCGAACCCGATTACCTCGCCTACCTGCTCCAGTACGACTCGGTGCACGGCAACTTCCCCGGCACCGTGGCCGTCGACGGCAGCGACCTGCTGGTCGATGGCCGGCGCATCCGCCTCAGCGCCGAGCGCCATCCCGAGGCGCTGAAGTGGGGCGAGGTGCAGGCCGACGTCGTGATCGAGGCGACCGGCCATTTCCTCAACCACGAGGGCTGCGCCCGGCACATTCAGGCGGGCGCCCGCAAGGTCGTCCAGTCGGCGCCGGCCAGGGATTCGACGCCGATGTTCGTCTACGGCGTCAATCACGAGCGCTACGCCGGCGAGGACATCGTTTCGGCGGCTTCCTGCACGACCAACGGCCTGGCGCCGGTGGCCAAGGTGCTGCACGATCGCTTCGGCATCAAGCGCGGCCTGATGAGCACGGTGCATGCGGCGACCGCCACGCAAAAGACCGTCGACGGCCCCTCCGGCAAGGACTGGCGCGGCGGGCGCGGCATCCTGGAGAACATCATCCCGTCCTCGACCGGCGCCGCCCAGGCCGTCGGCAAGGTGATCCCGGCGCTGAACAAGAAGCTGACCGGCATGGCCTTCCGGGTGCCGACCTCGGACGTCTCGGTCGTCGACCTGACCGTCGAGCTGGACAAGCCCGCCAGCTACGCCGACATCTGCGCGGCGATGAAGAGCGCCGCCGAAGACGGCCCGCTTCAGGGCGTGCTCGGCTACACCGGCGACAGCGTGGTGTCGACCGACTTCCGCGGCTGCTCGAAGCCGTCGATCTTCGATGCCGGCGCCGGCATCGCGCTCGACCCGACCTTCGTCAAGGTCGTCGCCTGGTACGACAACGAGTACGGCTATACCTGCAACCTGCTGCGCCTCGTGCGCCACATTTCGCACTAAGGAGGCGACATGGCTCTCATTTCCCTACGCCAACTGCTCGACCACGCCGCCGAGCACAGCTACGGCCTGCCCGCCTTCAACGTCAATAACCTGGAGCAGATCCAGGCCATCATGCAGGCCGCCGCCGAGTGCGACAGCCCGGTCATCCTGCAAGCCTCGGCCGGCGCCCGCAAATATGCCGGCGAGCCTTTCCTCAGGAAGCTGGTCGAAGCCGCCATCGAGCAATACCCGGACATCCCCGTCTGCCTGCACCAGGACCACGGCACTTCGCCGGCGGTCTGCCAGCAGTCGATGCGCAGCGGCTTCTCCAGCGTGATGATGGACGGCTCGCTCGGTACCGACGGCAAGACGCCGACCACCTACGCCTACAACGTCGCGGTCACCGCCAAGGTGGTCGAGATGGCCCACGCCATCGGCGTTTCGGTCGAAGGCGAGTTGGGCTGCCTCGGCTCGCTGGAAACTGGCGAGGCCGGCGAGGAGGACGGCATTGGCGCCGCCGGCAAGCTCGACCACGGGCAATTGCTGACCGATCCGGAAGAGGCCGCCGACTTCGTCGCCCGGACCGGCGTCGACGCGCTGGCCATCGCCATCGGCACCAGCCACGGCGCCTACAAGTTCACCCGGCCGCCGACTGGCGAAATTCTCGCCATCGACCGCATCAAGGCCATCCACGCGCGGATTCCCAACACCCACCTGGTCATGCACGGCTCAAGCAGCGTCCCGCAGGAGTGGCTGGCGGTGATCCGCCAGTACGGCGGCGCGATCAAGGAAACCTACGGCGTACCGGTCGCGGAGATTGTCGAAGGCATCAAGCACGGCGTGCGCAAGGTCAATATCGACACCGACATCCGGCTGGCGATGACCGGCGCCATGCGCAAGGCGATGGCCGAAAAGCCGGAGGAATTCGATCCGCGCGCCTTCCTGAAAGCCGCCGTGGCGGCGGCGCGCGACCTCTGCCGCCAGCGCTTCGAAGCTTTTGGCAGCGCCGGTCAGGCCAGCCGCATCAAGCCGCTGGCCCTGGAAAAAATCGCCGCCACCTATCGCTGACGGAAAGAGTTCATTTCTGCGCCACTTCCTTGTGGTTTCCGGCCCCGAAGTCTGGGGCCGCTTTTTTTGGAGATCGCCATGAGCCCATCGGATTACGTCATAGCCCCGAGCATCCTGTCCGCCAATTTCGCCAAGCTGGGCGAGGAGGTCAGCAACGTCATCGCCGCCGGTGCCGACTGGATCCACTTCGACGTGATGGACAACCACTACGTCCCCAACCTGACCATCGGCCCTCTGGTTTGTCAGGCCATCCGCCCGTGCACGAGCGCCCCGATCGACGTGCACCTGATGGTCAAGCCGGTCGACCGGATCATCCCCGACTTCGCCAAGGCCGGGGCCAACATCATCACCTTCCACCCCGAGGCCTCCGACCACATCGACCGCAGCCTGTCGCTGATCCGCGATAGCGGCTGCCAAAGCGGCCTCGTCTTCAACCCGGCCACCCCGCTCGATCACCTGGACTACGTCCTCGACAAGATCGACGTCGTGCTGCTGATGAGCGTCAACCCCGGCTTCGGCGGCCAGAAATTCATCCCCGGCACGCTGGCCAAGGCCAGGCAGGCGCGCGCCAGGCTGGATGCCTACGAGCGCGAAACCGGGCGGCGCATCCGCCTGGAAATCGATGGCGGCGTAAGCCCCGCCAACATCGCCGAAATAGCCCGCGCCGGCGTCGACGCCTTCGTTGCCGGTTCGGCCGTCTACGGCGCAGGTCGGGACAGCGATCCGCATCGCTACGATACGGTCATCGGCGCACTGCGCGCTGAATTGCGGACGCTGGGGTAAATGCTACGGTCGGGCCCAAAAATGGCTAAAAATGAAATATCGGTCAGGAGAAGCCTGAACCGGGCTATTGAGGTTTGGCCGCTACTTTGGGCGGCGAACACCAATGTTTTTCGACGCGATAGCCGAGCGCCGCGACGAGTTTTGCAAACGTCTTCTCGCCGTAGCGCTTGACGACGAAATCGGGGGTTTTCTTGCGTAATTCAACGCTCACTGTCGTCAGCAGAGCTTTGTCTCCGCCGTTAGCTTCTGCTGCCGCCTGAAAAGCTTCCTGCAGCGGCTTGCGCAGGCTCGAAGGCTTTATCTCCGGCGTGGGCTTTTGCTGAGGCTGTTTGGGCGGCGTTGCCTTTTTGGCGGCTTGCGGCGCGGGCTGGCTTTTCGGTTGTTGCGTAGACGATTCAGCCGCCACCGGTGCCGGCTTCCTGGCCGGCTTCGGCGGACATTCGATCCGCCCACCGGCATTGATCAGCGCGGCCAGTTTTTCCTTGGGCGTCGCGTTGCCAAATGCCTGGTTGATCGAGTGGCAGCAAGCCACCGTATTGCCCTCGGAATTGTCGCCCCCAAGTGCTTTGGCAATGACGTGATCGACCGTTGCTTCGTCGAGAGCGAGTTTGTTGCCGCAATAAAAACATTTTCCGCCCTGCAGCATTAAGAGTTTTGCGACATTCGCCATGTCGGATTGCCAGCGCCAAAAAAAGAGCGCCTATTCTAAAGGCATTTCCGGCTTACCCATGATTGGCCTGCGCATGCAGCTTCAACCCCAGCGCCCCGACAACCTTGAGGATGGTGTCGAAACCCGGGCTGCGCTCGCCGGACAGCGCCTTGTAGAGGCTCTCGCGCGACAGCCCGGCATCGCGGGCAACCTGTGACATGCCCTTGGCGCGAGCGATATCACCCAGCGCCTTGGCAATAAAAGCGGCGTCGCCGTCAGCCTCTTCAAGGCAGGCTTCAAGATAGGCGGCCATTTCCTCCGGGGTTCTGAGGTGCTCGGCAACGTCGTAGCGAGTGGTGGTGGTTTTGCTTGTCATGGTGCTTGCTCCGAAAGATCACGCGCAAGACGCAGGGCAGTTTTGATGTCCTTGGCCTGGGTGCTCTTGTCCCCGCCGGCCAGTCGCTCGATCCGAACCTGGATACGCGCCCGGGCCTGAAGGTCGCGCAGGCCATCAAGCCAAAGGGCGAAGACGTCTGTTTTGCGGATCTCAATCATTGCTTAAATGTAGCCACGCGGCTACATGCTGTCAACTTGAGCTAGCGGCAGGGCAGGTTCCCCCGGGCGCCTCGGGGGAGGGGCAACGCACGGCCGGCTTACCTCAGCCGGCCGGGTTCACTCAGTCACGCCATTTCCATTTGAGCTTCAATTCGCCGCTCTTGAAGGACTGGAAGGCGCTCTGGTAGTAGGCGATGGCTTCGTCGCGCAGTTTTTCGTCGGCGGCGCCGGCGGTCGCGTCGCCGTTGGCGTCAATCGAGAAGTAGTCCACCCGCTTTTTGGGGCCGAGGACGATCAGGTGGTCGTTTTTCAGGTAGCCCAGTTCCTGGTAATTGCTGATGAATGCCCGTTCGGTGCCGTTCTGCGCTTGTTCGAACAGCGATTCGCCGTAGAAGTGATCGTCGCCGATCAGGCCCAGTACGTCGAGGATGGTCGGCGGGATGTCGATCTGGCTGGCCAGGCGCTTGTTCTGGCCGGGCGGCAGCATGTCGGGGGCGTAGAAAATCAGCGGAATGTGGTAGCCATTGACCGGGAGCTTGGTCTTGCCGGCCGCCGAGGCGCAATGGTCGGCGACGATGATGAAGACGGTGTCTTTAAACCACGAGCGCTTGCGGGCTTCGTCGATGAAATGGCCGATCGCGTAGTCGGTGTATTTGACGGCGCCATCGCGACCGCCGGGGGAGGGAATGTCGATCCGTCCCCCGGGGTAGGTGTAGGGGCGATGGTTGCTGGTCGTCATGATCTGGGCGAGGAAGCGCTTGCCGGCCTGGTGGCTCTTGTCGAGTTCGGCCAGCGCGTTGTCGAACAGATATTCGTCGGCCACCCCCCAGACGTTGGCGAAGCCGACCGAGCTTTTCGGAAAATCGGTGCGGTCGATCACCCGGTAGTCGTTGCCGGCAAAATAGGCATTCATGTTGTCGAAGTAGCCATAGCCGCCGTAGAGAAACAGCGTGTCGAAGCCATGATGGCGCAGGACCTGGCCGACCGTGGCCAAGTGCTCGTTGTTCGGACGGCGGACGATGGCCTGGCCGGGGATTGGCGGGGTGCCGAGCGTCAGGGCCTCCAGGCCGCGCACCGTGCGTGTGCCGGTGGCGTACAGGCGGGTGAAGCTCAGGCCCTGGCTGGCCAATTCGTCGAGGCGCGGCGTCAGGCCCTTCGTGTTGCCGAAGCTGCCGAGAAACTTGGCGGACAGGCTCTCCACCGATATCAGCACGACATTTTGGGGGGCGCGCTTGAAGGGCAGGCGCTTGGGGTCGAAGGCCTCTTCTTCCTCCTCGTTGGGATCGGGCGTGAGGGCGACGGACAGGTGGGCGCGTTCGGTACCATGGTCGAGCAAGATCTGGTTGGCGCGTTCGGCCGGCATCGTCGCATAGAAGCGGCCGTAGTCCAGTTCGTTGCGCCGAAACGCCGAGGCAAAGGTCATCAGCCCGTTGCCGACCAGTTCATTGGCGTAGGCGTTCTGCGAAAACTGCATCTGATCGATGTCGGCCAGTTGCCAGGAGAGCAA
>CAIXSK010000047.1 GCA_903922075.1 uncultured beta proteobacterium
CCGCCTTCGACGCCGCGATGGCCCGCCAGAAGGAACAGGCGCGCGCCGCCGGCAAGTTCAAGATGGCCACCGCGCTCGACTACGCCGGCCAGGAAACCACCTTCCACGGCTACGACTCGCTCGACGCCAAGGGCAAGGTGCTGGCGCTGTACAAGGACGGCGCCGCGGTCATTGAACTGCACGAAGGCGACCTCGGCGTCGTCGTCCTCGACCACACCCCGTTCTACGCCGAATCCGGCGGCCAGGTCGGTGACCGCGGCGAACTGAAGGGCGTCGGCGGCATCTTCGCCGTCGAGGACACGCTGAAGATCCAGGCTGCCGTTTTCGGCCACCACGGCGTGTTGAAGACCGGCAAGCTGGCCGTTGGCCAGGAAGTCGCCGCCAAGGTCGACGTCGCCTCGCGCTCGGCCACCGCCCGCAACCACTCGGTCACCCACCTGATGCACAAGGCGCTGCGCCAGGTGCTCGGCTCGCACGTGCAACAGAAGGGCTCGCTGGTCGATCCCGACAAGACCCGTTTCGACTTCGCCCATGCCCAGGCGATGAGCGCCGAGGAAATTCGCGAAGTCGAAGCCATCGTCAACACCGAGATCCTCGCCAACGCCGCCACCGACAGCCGCGTGATGGCCATCGACGACGCCCAGAAGTCGGGCGCCATGATGCTGTTCGGCGAGAAATACGGCGATGAGGTCCGTGTCGTCGCTATCGGTTCATCGAAGGAACTGTGCGGCGGCACCCACGTCGGCCGCAGCGGCGACATCGGCCTGTTCAAGATCGTTTCCGAAGCCGGCGTTGCCGCCGGCGTGCGCCGCATCGAAGCGATTACCGGCGCCAACGCGCTGACCTACGTGCAGGCCCAGGAAGGCCGCGTGAACGGCATCGCCGCCTTGCTCAAGACGACGCCGGACGAGATGGCCGAGCGTGTCGTCGGCATCATGGACAACGTCCGTGCGCTGGAGAAGGAGCTGGCCCGCCTGAAGTCCAAGCTCGCCGCCAGCCAGGGCGACGACCTGGTCGGCCAGGCCGTCGAGGTCAAGGGCGCCAAGGTGCTTGCCGCGACGCTGGAAGGCGCCGACGTCACGGCACTGCGTGAGACCATGGACAAGCTGAAGGACAAATTGAAGACGGCGGCCATCGTGCTGGCCTCGGTCGCTGACGGCAAGGTCACGCTGATCGCCGGCGTCACCGCCGACCTGACCGCCAAGGTCAAGGCCGGCGAGCTGGTCAACCTGGTCGCCCAGCAGGTCGGCGGCAAGGGCGGCGGTCGTCCCGACATGGCGCAGGCCGGCGGCACCCAGCCAGAAAATCTGCCGGCGGCGCTGGCTGCTGTCACGGCCTGGGTCGAAGGCAAATTGTGAGATCCGCCTGGGCGCTCGCCCTGGCATTGGTGGCGGGGCCATGCCTCGCCACCGACCTGGACCGTACACCGCTCGAGGCGGCGACAGTCGATGGCCAGAAAGTGCGGCTCTTCCCTAATGGGCGCTGGGAGTTCGTCGATGCCGCCAAGGCGGCAGCTGCCCAGAAACTGGCGGCTGAATATCCCGAAAACAAGACCCGCCCGGTTGAGGCGCAGGGAGGCCTGTTCGGTGGCTTCGGGCGCAGCGTGATGCCCGGCGACAAGGATTACAACCGGGGCTCGCTCAATCCGAAGACGCGATGACGTAATACCCATGTTTTTATAATGGTTAATCGTTGACCTAGGTCAAAATAACTATATAGCGCAGCGCTAGCATACTTCTTTTCAACTAGATAAGAGGGAGCGCTTGATGCATAAGAAAATTCTGGTCGCAGCTTTGGCCGCCATTGGCCTGCTGTCCGCCGCCGCCGTTCAGGCTGCCGATGGATCCTTCATGGTCCGTGCCCGTGCTGTTTATGTCGACTTCGACAACGCTCAGAAAGATGGTCTACAGACTAACGTTGGGGCCAAGGTCGAAGCCGATAGCCGCTGGATTCCGGAAGTCGATCTGAGCTATTTCATTACCCCGAATATCGCGGCAGAGTTGGTTCTGACCTATCCGCAGAAGGTCGATATCATGGTTGGTGGTGGCAAGGTTGGCACAATCAAGGCGCTGCCGCCGTCGCTGCTGCTCCAGTATCACTTCACCAATCTCGGCGCCTTCAAGCCCTATGTCGGCGCGGGTCTGAACTACACGATCTTTACCCAGCGCAACAACATCCTCGGCGGCGCTGCCGAAGTCGAGCACAGCAGCTTGGGTCTGGTCGGCCAGGCCGGCTTCGACTACATGATCGACAAGAACTGGTCGATCAACCTCGACGTCAAGTACGTCCAGATGGATACCGACGTGAAGGTCGGCGGCAGCAAGGTCGGCAAGGTCGATCTGAACCCGATCACCGCCGGTATCGGCATTGGTTATCGCTTCTGATTTTTGCCGGCGATGCCAACTGAAAGGCGCCGCGAGGCGCCTTTTTTATTATGTGCGCGGCAGATTTTTCCGCGGCGCGTCGGAGTGGCGGACGAATTCGCCTTCGATGACTTGCGGGGTGCTCATCGCGGCGGATTGCATCTGCTTGCGCAGCGCGCGTGTCTTCCACCATAGCCAGCCCCAGAGTATCAGTCCGCCCACGGCGACGACGGCCAGCGCGACCAGCGAGAACATGAAGGCCAGCACCAGGAGCATCGCGCTCAGCACAAGGGCGAACAGTTTGGCGATAGGGCCCGGTGGCTGGGTTGGCCTTGGCTCTCGATCAAAAGGGGAGGACTGCTGGTTGCTGTTCATGGCCGATGGGATGCGCAGGAGAGATGAGCGATTGTAGTCGGGGAAGCGTGCCGGATTGTGCAGCGCTCGTTGGACTTGTGTAACGGCAGATAAGGCTAAGCCTGCTGTTCCTGGCCGATTTCGTTAGCCCACTGCAAAGCCTGGGTCTGGGCGCGATTGATGGCCTTGGGGCCGAGGCCGGGCAGTTCGGCCAGTGCCTGGGTCAGGCGGAGCAGGTCGCCATCTTCGCTGCTTTCAGCGATGCGGAGCAGGGCGCCCAGGGTGCCGGTGCCGGCACACAGCGCATCGCGAACGTTAGCGGTCAGGCCGAGCGGTGCGACGATGTCGGCGATCGGCAGGCCAACCAGGGCGGGCATCAAGGACATGATGCCGGCCATGAAGGCCTGGTCGGCCAGGGCGGCATCACCGGGGCACAGTTCGGCGGCCAGCAGTTCCATCAGGCGGCCGCGGGTGGCCGCCATCAACAGGAGGGGATTGCTGGCGCCGTTCTGGCTGCCGGAGGCGAAGACCAGCAGTTGCAGCCAGCGTTGCAACTGGCGACGACCGAGCACCGTAATGGCGTGGCCCAGAGAGGTGATTTCTTCTGTGCAGCCGGCGCCGACCGAATTGGTCATGCGCAGCAGGTTGACCGTCAGGCCGGGTTCCGGCTTGAGTGCGGCTTCGAGTTCGGCGGTGGCCGCGTCGCCGAGCAGCATGCCCATCAGCTTCATCAGCGACAGCTGTGAGTGATCGAGCTTCTTGCCGGAGATGATCGTCGGCTTGGCGAAGAAATAGCCCTGGAACAAGGTGAAGCCGAGCTTCAGGCACTGCTCCATCTGCTCGCGGGAGTCGACCTTCTCGGCCAGTAATTGCTTGCCCATCGGCTTCAGCTTCATGACCAGTTGCATCAGTTGGACGCGGGAAAGCGGCTGAATGTCGACCTTGACGATCTCGACTAACGACAGCAGTTCGGCGAATTCGGGTTCGAGCTGCACGACGTCGTCGAGGGCCAGGGTAAAGCCGGCGGCTTTCAGGGCGATGCAGCGTTCGATGACGGCCGGCGTCGGCGGAACGGTTTCGAGGATTTCGAGAACGACGGCGTGGCGCGGCAGCAGTTCCAGCATGTCGCTGAACAGGCACTGTTCGTCGACATTGATGAAGCCGCGGCAGTTGCCCAGCGCCGCCTCGACGCCCAGTTCGGTAAAGGCATTGGCGATGACCGTGGCGGTTGCCTGGACGCCGTCGGTCACCTCGGCGAAATTGCGGCTGCCGTTGCGGAACAGGAGTTCGTAGGCGAACAGCCGCTGGTCGCGATCCAGAATGGGCTGACGCCCGAGAAAAAGCTGGTCGGCGGCTGCTTCGCTCACGAATATCCCTTAAAACGGTAGTTGGAGTCCCGGCCAGACGGCTAGCAGCGCCTGCCGGAAACCGGCCTGGATGCGTTCCA
>CAIXSK010000048.1 GCA_903922075.1 uncultured beta proteobacterium
CAAAGCAGGATGACGCCCTTGTCCGGATAGGCCAGGTAGGGATCGACCGAATCGCGGCCCATGTAGGGATTGACCGTGACGGCGTCGGCCTGGAAGCGTTCGAAGGCCTCGACGGCATATTGCTCTGCGGTCGAGCCGATGTCGCCGCGCTTGGCGTCGAGGATGACCGGGATGCCGGGGTGCCTGGCGTGAATGTGGGCGATCAGCGCTTCGAGCTGGTCTTCGGCGCGGCGGGCGGCGAAGTAGGCGATCTGCGGCTTGAAGGCGCAGACCAGGTCGGCCGTCGCGTCGACGATGGCGGCGCAGAATTCGAAGATGGCATCGTCGCGCCCCTTCAGGTGCGCCGGAAACTTGGCTGGATCGGGATCGAGGCCGACGCAGAGCAGGGAATTGTTCTTCTGCCAGGCCGCGTTCAGTTGGTCGATAAAGCTCATGCGGGGTCCTTCGGGAGATAGCGGGAAAACTTGTCCGGCAGCAGGCAGGTCTGCAGGCTGCGCTGGGTGAAGATGAAGCGCCCGTCGCAGACGAAACCGAGTTGCTGCCAGTCGACTTCATGGTTGAGCATCATCGTGCATTCGATCAGGTCGCGTCGCGCGATGTGCCGGTTCTTGGGAAACAGCGCCAGGACGGAGCCGTCGAAGCTCTTGCAGTCGTGCAGGAAGAACGGCGCCGGCTTGCGCGTCCGGCCATTGACGTAGATGCGCGGATGCTCGTTGATCGGGAAGGCGCGGCCCCATTGCCACCAGTTGCTTTCGTCGAAGGGGCGGACGCGGCGGGCGAGCAGTTCGGCCTTGTGTTTGTCGAGGTGCGGGTGCTTGATGCCGTACAGCATGCGCCGCGTTTCGCCGGTGTCCACGGTCTTCGAATAGACGAATTCCATGTTGCCCTTGGCGTGCGTGTAGATCTGGTCGGCGCCGGAGACGGCGCCAACCTTGACCTCGAAGACGTCCGCCAGGCGCAGGTTGTGGTTGTCGCGCAGGAACATCAGCTGGCCGTCGACCTCGGTGAAGGTCCGCCCATCGGCCATGCGTCGGTCCTGGCGGCCCTTCTCGAAGCGGAAAATGGCGCAGTTCGGCGTGTGGTCGCCGAAGACGCGGACGTCCCCGGTTTCGTAGAAGTGCGTGATGCTGCCCTGCTCGGCCAGCCAGGCGTTCAGCTTCTTGGCGGCGGTCAGCTTGATGAATTCGCGCGGCACGATGAAGACCAGTTCGCCGCCCGGCTTCAGGTGGCGGATGCATTTTTCGATGAAGAACAGGAAGAGGTTGCTGCGGCCGTCGAAAAGTTTCGATTTCAGCCTTTTTTTGGTCTCGACCGTAACATCCTGCAGGCGGACGTAGGGCGGATTGCCGATGATGGTGTCGAATTGCTCGCTCAGCGGGTAATCGAAAAAATCGCCGAGTTTCGCGCCTTCCGGGCAGACACGCCGGTCGATCTCGATCCCGACGACGTCGGCGCCACGCTCGCGCAGGGTGCTAAAAAAAGCGCCGTCACCGGCCGATGGCTCCAGCGTCCGGCCCTTGTTCTGGCAAAGATCCAGCATGAAGTCCACCACATTGGGCGGCGTGAACACCTGGCCGAGTTGAGCGACGTCGCGGGTCATCAGCCAGTCAGGTTGTCCTTGAGCAACAGAGCCCGCGCGTAGGCGAGGAAGTCGTCGAGGTGCGTTTCGATGATACGAATGGTGATCGGCAACTGCAGGCTTTCGTAGTCGTGGACCGCGATATTGCGAAAGCCGACCATCCGCTTCAGGCTATCGGATAAGGCCGGCGTGATCCAGCCTGCTTGGGAGATCAGCGTGAAGACATCGCGGGCACTTTGCGGCACACCGAGCCGTTCGCGTCGAATCAGGTGCTGGCCCATGTCGAGCGCCGCTTCGCAAGCGCGCTGGATGTTGAGGATGGCTGCATCCTGGCGGGTGAAATTGTTCGCGAAACCAGCCGGGTCGACGGCATATTCCTCGCGGGCGCGACGGACGCAACGCTCAATGGTTGCCGCCTTGTTGATCAGTACGTCATCGGCCATAAATCCTGCCCTCACGTTGCACATCGGCGATCAGGGCAGCGCGGGCGCCGTCCAGCTCGGTCTTGTCGCTGAGTACGCCGGCCTCGTAGAGATCGGCTTGGCTGTTGGCGGCCCACCAGCGCTGGCCGGTGCTCAGGATGCGGTATTGCATGACCGTCGAAGCGGCCCGGAAATCGAGAAGATCGACCGGGCAACCGGCGAGGTCGGCGATTTCTCCTGAGATGTCCCAGAGCCTGGCTGGATCGACCTGGCCTCGGACCAGGACGGCCAAGTCAAGATCGCTATCCGGCCCCGCCGTGCCGTCGACCTGGCTGCCGAAGGCATAGATCGCCAGCAAATTGGGTAAACGTGCTTGCAACAAGTGGACGATCGCTTCCCGGTTCATGGAGACTCGTCGTCCTTGGGTTTTTCGGCCGCCGCCTTCTCCCGCTCCTTCTTCTCCCAGTAGCGCTCGTTCTTGCTCTCGTCGGCGAAGCGGAAGCGACCGGCGAGTTCGCAGCCCTTCATGCCGGGATTGCACGGCAGGTTATTCACCTTCGTGCAGCGATCGCCGACTTCGTGCGGACAGCCCCAGCTTCCGGCCATATCAGGCGCCCTTGCCCCAGGAGTCCTTGAGCGTGACCGCCCGGTTGAAGACCGGCGCGCCCGGCTTCGAATCGACGCGGTCGGCGACGAAGTAGCCGTGGCGCTCGAACTGGAAGCGCTCCTCCGGTTTGGCGTCACGCAGGCAGGCTTCGAGCTGGGCGGTGATGGTCTGGCAGGAGTCCGTGTTCATGTCGTCGAGGAAATCGCGTTCCAGGTCCGGCGCATCGCCTTCGCGTCGGGCACCCGGCGCGGGAACCTTGAACAGGCGGTCGTAGAGGCGGATTTCGGCCGGATAGGCGTGCGCCGCCGAGACCCAGTGCAGGTTGCCCTTGACCTTGACGCTGTCGGCGCCCGGCGTGCCGGACTTGGTGTCGGGCAGGTAGTTGCAATGGACGGCGACGACCTTGCCGCTGGCATCCTTGTCGCAGCCGGTGCATTCGACCACGTAGCCGTAGCGCAGGCGCGCCATGTTGCCCGGGAACAGGCGGCGGAAGCCCTTGCTCGGCACTTCCATGAAGTCCTCGCCCTCGATCCACAGTTCGCGGGAAAACGGAACGCTGCGCTGGCCGAGTTCCGGATGCAGCGGGTGGTTCGGCGCGAAGCACTCCTCGACCTGGCCGTCCGGGTAGTTGTCGATGATCAGCTTGACCGGGTCAAGCACGGCGATGCGGCGCAGGTCGGACTCGTTCATCACCTCGCGCATGGCGTCTTCAAACAGCACGTAGTCGATCAGCGAGTCGTGCTTGGAGACGCCGATGCGCTCGGCGAACAGCCTGAAGCCTTCGGCCGAGTAGCCGCGGCGGCGGGCGCCGACCAGGGTCGGCATGCGCGGGTCGTCCCAGCCGCTGACGTGCTTTTCCTCGACCAGCTGGATGAGTTTCCGCTTGGACAGCACGACGTAGGTCAGGTTGAGGCGCGAGAATTCGATCTGCTGCGGTAGCGGCCGTTGCAGCAGACCGCCCTCGGCCAGGCGCTCAAGCAGCCAGTCGTAGAACGGACGCTGGTCTTCGAACTCCAGCGTGCAGATCGAGTGGGTGATGTTCTCCAGCGCGTCTTCGATCGGGTGGGCGAAGGTGTACATCGGATAGACGCACCACTTGTCGCCGGTGTTGTGGTGCGTGGCGTGGCGGATGCGGTAGATGGCCGGGTCGCGCAGGTTGATGTTGGGCGCCGCCATGTCGATTTTGGCGCGCAGGATGTGCGTGCCATCGGCGAATTCGCCGGCCTGCATGCGCTTGAACAGGTCCACGTTTTCTTCGACGCTGCGATTGCGGAAAGGCGAATCCTTGCCGGGCTGGGTCAGGGTGCCGCGGTTGGCGCGCATTTCGTCGGCCGACTGGCTGTCGACATAGGCGTGGCCGGCCGAGATCAGGTATTCGGCAAACTGGGCCATCCAGTCGAAATAGTTGGAGGCTTGGTAGAGATTGGTTTCGCCGCCCTGTTCCCACGAGCAGCCCAGCCATTTGACCGAATCGACGATGGCATCGACGTATTCCTGCTCTTCCTTCTCCGGGTTGGTGTCGTCGAAGCGCAGATGACAGCGGCCGCCGTATTGCTCGGCCAGGCCGAAGTTGAGCAGGATGGACTTGGCGTGGCCAAAGTGCAGGTAGCCGTTCGGCTCGGGCGGGAAGCGGGTGCGGATTTTCGCGGCGTCAAGCGGTGCGGCGGCGTGGTCAGCAGCGGTACCGGGGCGGCCGGCCCAGCGGCGCTGGGCGTGCTTGCCGGCAGCCAGGTCGGCTTCGACGATGTTCCTGATGAAATTGGCGGCGGGGGTCGGGGGGCTGGCGGGTTGGTTGGGGCTGCTCACGGGAAAACCTCTTTGATTAAGCGCGCTATTTTACCGGCAGAGGCGCTCGGGGCGGTAGAATTCGGCCATGTCCGCCCTGCACAACCTCTCCGCCCTGAATTTCCTCGCCGTTGGCGTCGGGGCGGCCTTCGGCGCCTGGAGCCGCTGGCTGCTCGGCGTCGCCCTCAATCCGCTATTCGTCGCCCTGCCGCTCGGCACCCTGGCGGCCAACGTCATCGGCGGCTACCTGGTCGGCGTCGCGGTCGGCGTGTTTCACATGAACACTCATTTCCCGATGGCCTGGAAGTTGTTCGCAATCACCGGTTTTCTCGGCGGCCTGACCACTTTTTCGACCTTCTCGGCCGAAGTGGTCGAACGGATGCTGGCCGGCCAGTTGCCGCTGGCCCTGGGGCTCGCCTCGGTGCATCTGCTCGGTTCATTGACGGCGACTTATCTCGGCTTGCTGACCGTCGGGGCGACGAAAATCTGGGCGTGATCGCTCGAACGCTGGTGACCTGATCAGGCGGCGGGTTTGTCGCCCGCTTTCTGCAGCCAGTGCAGCAGGGCCGTGAACAGGGTGGCCGGGTCTACCGGTTTGGTGATGAAATCGTCCATGCCGGCCGCCAGGCAATGCTGCCGGTCTTCGCTGAAGGCATTGGCGGTCATGGCCAGGATCGGCGTGCGCTGCAGCCGGGGCAGGCGGCGGATACGTTCGGTAGCTTGCAGTCCGTCCATGTTGGGCATCTGCATGTCCATCAGGATCAGGGCGTAGGTTTTTTCCTGCGCCAGGCGCAGCGCCTGTTCGCCGTCCTCGGCGGTTTCGACGACGAGGCCGGTTTCATCAAGCAGGGATTGCGTCACCTCGCGGTTGATCTGTTCGTCGTCGGCCAGCAGGATCCGGGTGCCGGCGAAATCGCGGCGCAGGAGATCTTCGGGGTTGTCAGCCGGGCGGGCGGCGGTTTTCTGCCCGGCCGCGCACTTGTTCAGCCGTACGGTCAGCCAGAAGGTGCTGCCTTGGCCGGGTTCGGTGTCGACGCCGGCATCGCCGCCCATCAGTTGGGCGATTTTCCGGGTAATGGCCAGGCCGAGGCCGGTGCCGCCGTATTTTCGGGTAATCGAGTTGTCGGCCTGCTCGAAGGCTGAGAAGAGGCGGGGGACGGCTTCCGGGTCGATGCCCGGGCCGCTGTCGCTGACCTCGAAGCGCAGCAGGGCCGTGGTCGGCGTTTCGTCCAAGAGGCGGGTGCGCAGGGCGATCGTGCCGTGCTCGGTGAATTTGACGGCGTTGGACAGATAGTTGAGCAGGGCCTGGCGCAAGCGGGTTCGGTCGCCGACCAGACCTGCCGGGACGGGGTCGGCCTCGGCCGTCAGTGCCAGGCCCTTGGCCCTGGCCTTGCTGGCGATCATGTCCAGGCTGTTGGCGGTCATCTCGCCGATCTCGATGGCGTCCTCGGCCAGTGAAAACTTGCCGGCTTCGATCTTGGACAGGTCAAGGACTGTATTGATTATTTCGAGCAGATGGACGCCGGCGGCTTCGATCTTGTCGAGCTTGTCGGCCTGCTGGGTGGTGACGCTGGTGCGACGGAGCAGGTGCGTCATGCCGATGACGGCGTTCAGGGGGGTGCGGATTTCGTGGCTCATGTTGGCCAGGAAGGCGCTCTTGGCGATGTTCGCGGTTTCCGCCTGGTTCTTCGCGGCGACCAGTTCCCGGGTGCGGTCGTCGACCAGGCGTTCGAGGTGATGGCGATGGGTCGCCAGTTCGTCCTGGATCGCCTTCGTCTCGGTGATGTCCATGGCTAGCCCGTCGATGAGCAGTTCGCCGTCACCGGGCCGGGTACCGATGGAGCGGTCGAACAGCCAGCGCCAGCGGCCGTCGGCGTCGATGACGCGGTATTCCAGCTGGAAGGGCGTCTGGGTGGCGAGCATTTGCGCCACGGCTTCGTCTACGCGCTCTCGGTCTTCCGGATGGATCTCGTTGTGCCAATGGAAGGGGTGGCTGAGGAGATAGTCCAGCGGCAGGCCGAAGATGTCGGCGGCGCGTGGCGAGTAATAAACGCCGCCGCGCCGGACCGAGTAGGTGTAGACGATATCGGGCAGGTTCTCCACCAGGTGGCGGTGGCGCGCCTCGCTGTCCTTGAGGATCTGCTGGGCCTGCTTGTCGGCGGTGATGTCGGTGTGGGTGCCGCACATGCGGACCGGCCGGCCGTCGGCATCGCGCTGGGTGACACCGGCCTGATCGAGAATCCAGCGGAGGCTGCCGTCCTTGTGCAGCATCCGGTATTCGAGCCGGTGCATGGCCGAGCGCCCTTCGAGCACGGCGTTGATCGATTCCCAGGCGCCGCTTCGATCTTCGGGGTGGATGAAGTCGGTCCACTGTTTGGGGGTCTGCTGGATTTCCTCGTGGGTGTAGCCCAGCATGGTCGCCCAGCGCTCGTTGCGATAGACCGTGCCGCTCGTGATGTCCCAGTCCCAGAAGCCGAGTTCGGATCCCTGGAGGACGAAGCGGAGCTGTTTCTCGCGGTTCTCCAGCGCGTGTTCCGAGCGTTTTCGCTCGGTGATGTCCTGAAAGGTCACGCCGCATCGCTTCGCCCCGGCGTGGTAGGCGTTGACGGCATAGTGGGCGCCGAGCAGTTCGGAGCCCTGTTCGAACTGGCGAGGCTGGCCGGTTAGCGCTACCTGCCCGTAGGTTCCGACCCAGTCGGTGGTGTCTGCTTCCAGGCCGGGCAGCATTTCTTTCAGGCGCCGGCCGACGGCCTGCTCGGCCTTGAGGCCGGTAGTCTGCTCGAAGCCCCGATTGGCGGCGACGACGATCAGGTCGATGGGCGCTCCCCGCTCGTCTTCGACGACTTCGAAGAGGACGAAACCGGCGCTCATGTTTTCGAAGAGCTGGCGGTAGCGTTGCTCGGATTCGAGGAGATTCTGCTCGACCCGCTTGCGCTCGGTGATGTCTTCGAGCAGGCAGACGAAGAAATCGGGTTCGCCCCGGTCATCTCGAACTATGCGGACTTTCAGCTGCCCCCAGAAACGGCTGGCGTCGGCGCGCAGGTATTGCTTGTCGCGCTCGTAGCTATCGATGTCACCGGCCAGCAGGCGGGCGACCAATTCGAGGCTGCTCTCCAGTTCTTCGTGCGGGGTGAGATCCTGCCAGTTTTTTTCGAGCAGCGCTTGCGGCGTCATGCCGAACATTTCGCTGAAGCGGTGGTTGGCGCGGAGGATGCGGCCGCTCGGGGCGACGATGGCCATGCCGGTCGAGGCCAGTTCGAAGGCGGCCGCGAAGTAATTCTTGCCTTCGCGATTTTCCAGGGAATCTTTCGGCGAGGGGCCGGGCTGCATGATAGATATTCGAGGCAACGAGGAAATCTACATTCTTCCACATTATCGAACGTAGCGCCGGCTGTCCGGCGGGGGAGTGCAGATTTCGTCTCAGGCGGCCTGCTGCAGCAACCGCAGGCATTCCACCGAGGCCGCCAGGTCGAGTGCCGTGAAGTCGTCGAAATTCTTCAGGGTCGGGTTGGCGCCTTTGGCCAGCAGCAGTTTGACCAGGTCGGGCTTGCTGTTCGAGGCGACATACATCAGGGCGCTGGCGCCGTTGCCGTTTTGGCGGTCGAGGTCGATGCCGGCGTTGATCAGGGTTTCGATGATCGCGTGGTTGCCGTTGTAGCAGGCCAGCCACAGGGCGTTGCAGCCGTCGACATTGGTCACCGCGAGGTCGGCGCCACGGAGCAGCAACTCCTCGACGATTTCCAGCCGGCCTTCCTTGGCGGCGCGCATCAGCGGTGTGAAGCGGCCGTCGGCCTGGAGGGCGGAGAGATTGTCGGCGGCAAAGCCGTGGTGTTCGAGGAAGGCGGCGAGGGTCGGGGTCATGGGTTTTCCTTTTGGCGTTGCGGGTAGGGCTGGCCGGTTTCGATCCGCGTGTCGGTGACTGGCGTGCCGACGGTGAAGTGGTAGACGCTTTGCCAGCGGCTGCCTTCAAGGCCGAAGGCCTGGTGCACCGGGTCGTCGAAGAAGCAGCCGATACCGGTGCCGCGGATGCCGGCGGCTTCGGCTTCGAGGTAGAGGACCTGGCCGATCAGGCCAGCTTCGCGCAGCAGGGCGCGGTAGGCGTAGGCGTCCTGGCTGGGCGCCGAGAAATCGCCGAGCATGCCGAGCGAGAAGGCGCTGGTCGCCGCGATGTCCTGGTGGCAGGAGAGGGTGCGGGCCAGGCGCTGGACTTCCGGCAAGCCGAGGGCGACAAGCAGGGTCAGGTTGAGGTGGGGCGGGCAGTCGGGGTCGACATCGGCGACCGGGCAGCGACCGGCGAAGCGGTCGTCGCTTTTGCCCAGTTCGCCGGGCAGTTCGGCGGCGCCGGCCGGCGTGCGTGGCAGCAGGTAGAGGCCGCTCGGCAGGCCGTCGACGCGCAGCACGAAGAGCAGCAGGTGGATGGCCGGGTCGGCTTCCTGCGCCGTGAACGGGGCCAGCGGGCGGGGCAGCGTGGCGTCGAGCATCCGGTAGAAGGCGGCCTTGTCGAGCGTGCATTTCGGGTCGAAGCGCTGGCCGCTGCGCCGCTGGCGGATGATCTGCATGGCGCCGGCCGTGGTCGGGTGCGGCGGCAACTCGGGGAGATTTGGAAATTGGGCTTTTTTTGCCGCCGACCGTAGCATTTGGGGCTGGGGCGGCATCCGGCTGGCTGCGGCCGCCTGGTCGATAGCCGGCCAGCGGTAGCCGGGCGAGGCGTCGATGCGGGTCGGGGCGCCTTGCCAGTTGGCTGCGGCCAGCCGGTCAGCGAGGTCGACCGGCACTTCGCCGAGGCCGGGGGCGCAGATGGCGAGCAGGATTTCCGGTTCTTCGGTTTCGGTGTAGGCGTAGCGCGACGGGGGGAAGTCGTCCGGCCGGTCGAGGCCGAGGCAATGGGCCAGCGTCTCGCTCGGCACGGCCTGCGCTTCGACCTCCCAGCCGAGCAGGGCGGCGGCGTAGCTCAAGGTGCCGATGGCGTGGCCGACATCAAGCTGGCAGTAGCGGAAAGCGCGCTCGCCGTATTTCCAGGCTTCGCGCCACATCGCGCTGCTCAGGCCGACGGCCAGCCAGCGCTCGCCATCGGCCGGACGCCGGGCGCGGCCTTCGAGGGCGTGCTGCTCCGGGTCATAGTGGTGCAGGCCGTCCGGGATGCCGGGCAGGCCGGCGCTCAGCACATAGGCTTCGACCGGGTGCAGATTGCCCGACGACGGGTTGTTGCGCAGTGCCCAGCGGCTCGGCCCCCAGGTTTTCCAGGCGGAAATCCCCAAGCTCAGTTCGAGCAGGGCGCCGAGGCTGGCCAGGTCGGGGGGGATTTCACTTTCGGGCTTTTTTTGCCGGCAACCGCGCCCCGAAGGAATCCACAGCGACGAGCCAGCTTTGCTGGCCGTCCTGCTGTGCAGCGGATTTGTCAGTCCCCCTGGGGGATAGCACTGCTCGAAACGCTCGGCGGCCAGCGGCAGTTCAAGCACCGGGGCGCCGGGGTAGTGGCGGAACGGGGCGGGCTGGGCATCCCAGTCGAGCTGGCCGGGGCCTTCGGCATAGGCTTCGAAGCGGTGCTTGGTGCGCGCGTGGTAGGCGAGCAGGAGGGCGGCATTTTGTGAGGTATCCGACACGGTACGGTGTTTTCCTTGGTTAAAACGGGTTGAGCAAGGCTTGTGCCTGTTGAAAATCATTGGCTTGCCTGGGTTGGCACCATCTCTGCAAGAGAGTTCAAACCCCAACTGAACGACCGAGGAGATCATGATGGAAAAAGCCACGCCTCCGATTACCCGCGAGGCCGCGCTGCGTGTCGCGCTGGCCGCCCGGGCCATGCCCAACGCCAGCCTGCCGGCGCTGATCGAGTTGTTGCAGCGCCGCCTCGGCGAGGAGATCGACGAGGAAAATCTGCGCCAGGTGACCGTGACCATGCTGAAGACCGGCTTCGCCAGCGCCGACGGCGAGGAGGATGGCGAGGATATCGGCATCGGCCTCGAGGCGATGAAGCTGGCCGTCCGTATCCTGTGGGGTGAAACCCAGGGCGACGACACGCTGCCCAAGATCGCGTCCTACGAAGACGGCGAGATGCCCGGCTCGGTGCGCGTCGCCATCGCCTCCGATCAGGGCGATACGCTGTCCGGCCACTTCGGCTCCTGCCTGCGCTTCCTGGTCTATCAGGTGTCGCCGACGGAAATCCGCCTGGTCGATATCCGCGACACCATGGATGCCGAGTTTGCCGAGGACCGCAACCTGTGGCGCGCCAAGCTGATCGGCGATTGCCACGTCTGCTACGTCGTTTCGATCGGCGGTCCGGCGGCGGCCAAGGTGATTCGTGCCGACATCTATCCGATCAAGGTGCCCGACGGCGGGCCGGCGCTCGACATCCTCAAGCCTTTTCAGGTGGCCATGGTCGAATCGCCGCCGCCCTGGCTGCTGAAGATACTCGGCGTGGCAGCCGAGAAGCGGCTGAAGAACTACCGCGCTGCCGAGATCGACGAATGAGTCAGCCGGCCGCCTTCGCCATCTGCCGCGGCTCCAGCCCGACCAGTGTGAGCAGCGTACCGTCGCAGCCGTTCCACCACACCGCCACCCAGGCCGAACCATCGGCGTCGATGCGCTCGACCTCGCAGACCGAGCCGACCATGTCCATGAACATCTCGAGATCGTCCTCGTCGAGGTCCGGATCGGGGGTGATGCCGAGAACGCGGACCGCGTCGCCCAAGGCGACGGTCTGGCCCGTGCAGTCGAGGGTGGTGGCAGGCATGGCGGACTCCGTGGGGGTAGGGGTGAGTGGTGCGGTCGTGTCGCAAAGTCGACGCCGGCCGCGGCTTTTATCGGTGGTTCGCAACTGGCGTGCCACCTCGTTTTCAAGGAGTGAGTCATGAACAAGATCGGCCTGTTTTTCGGCACCGAAACCGGCACCACCCGCCTGATCGCCAAGAAAATGCAGAGGCAGCTCGGCGACGAGGTTTGCGACAAGCCCCTCAACGTCAATCGCATCGCGCCCGACGACATGCTCCGGTACGACGCGCTGATCCTCGGCACGCCGAGCTACGGCGTCGGCGAAATCCCCGGCAACGGCGTTTCCGGCTGCTTCGAGCCGAACTGGGCGGAATTCCTCGCCCGGATGCCGGCCGATCCCGACTTCAGCGGCAAGCGCATCGCCTTCTTCGGCCTCGGCGCCCAGGAACGCTATGCCGACCGCTTCTGCAGCTCGCTATTCGCGCTGGTCGAGAAATTCAAAGGCTGGGGCGCCGAGATTGTCGGTGACTGGCCTCTGGAGGGTTACACATACGAGCACTCGGCGGCCGAAGTCGATGGCCGTTTCATCGGCCTGATCATCGACCAGCGCACGCAGGGGATGTTCACCGACGAGCGGATAGCCGCCTGGCTGGCGCAAGTGGTGCCGCTGCTGCAGGAGAAACTGACCGCCGAAGCCTGATCAGCCGGCGCCGAGCGCTGCGCGCAGGGCCCCGCCGCCGCTGGCGCTCATCAGCCAGCCGAGGGCGCCGCAGTTGAGCAGGACGGTGGCCCAGAAAACGACGCGAAAGGACGGCTTGCTCGTCTTGTGGCGAAACTGCCGCTGGGCCAGCAGCGCACCCGGCCAACCGCCGATCAGGGCGAGCAGGTGCAAGGTGCTTTCCTGGGTGCGCCAGCGTCCGGCGCGGGCGGCGGCCTTGTCGAGGGCGTAGGCGACGAAGGCGATCAGGCTGGCGCCCGTATAGATGGCGATCACCGGGATGGGCAGCCGGTTGGCCAAAGTCGCCCCGGCCAGCAGGGCAAAAACCAGGACGACCAGCGCCAGCGGCCAGCGGCTGAGGGCTTTGCTGCCGCTCCGCTCATCCTTCATGACGCTGGTCCTTCCCCGATATCGCATGTCTGCTGTCGCCGCCCATGGCCAGCCGGCATTTTCGCCGAATCAGACGACGTGGAACAGGATGGCTATGAAATGGCACAGGCTGCCGGCCATGACGAACAGGTGCCAGATGCCGTGCCAGTGCCGGAAACGCTCATCGAAAGCGTAGAAGACGATGCCGACGGTATAGAACAACCCGCCCGCCGCCAGCCACAGGAAGCCGGTCAGGCCGAGGCTGGCCAGCAGCGGCTTGATGGCGACCAGCACGATCCAGCCCATGACGGCGTAAATGACCAGCGACAGCACGCGGGTTTCCGAGCGCGGCTTGATTTCCTGCGCCATGCCGATCGCCGCCAGCGTCCAGACGATGCCGAACAGCGACCAGCCCCAGGCACCGCGCAGGCTGATCAGGCAGAACGGCGTGTAGCTGCCGGCGATCAGCAGGTAGATCGACAGGTGGTCGAGTTTGCGCAGTACCCGCTTCAGCCGGCCGCGGACGCTGTGATAGACGGTCGAGATGCTGTAGAGCATGACCAGCGTCAGGCCATAGATCGCCACGGCGGTGGTTTTGAGCAGGTCGCCGCTGGCTGCAGCGGCGACGATCAGCCAGATGGCGCCAGTCAGGGCTGCCAGGGCGCCGAGCAGATGCGTCCAGGCGTTGAAGCGTTCTCCGGCGTACATCGCTTGGGTGGCGGGCTAGCTACGGGCCGCCCACCGGGGCGGCCAGCATCAATCACTCGCCGCCGTCGCCGAGAGATAGGCCTCCAGTTGCTGGTCGTATTCCCGGAAATGCTCGCTCAGGGTTTGCCGGACCCGGTCGATGCCTTCGATGGCCTGGATGCCGTTGCCGTCGGCAGAAAATACCAGCCGGATTTCCTTCAGCTGCTGGGCAATTTCCATGTGCGCCTGGTTGTGGGCAACGCGGTGCTCGTTTGGCACGACCTCTTCCATGTACATCGATTCGACCAGATTGTGTTTCAGCGTCATCTCGACGAAGGCACGGACCAGAAGTTCGATATTGCCGTGGCAGACCGTATGCTGGGTGGACTGGCAGTCGTTGCAACTGTTGAGCTGGTCGCGCTGGTCGCAGTAGGAGACGATCCGCTCGATCAAGCCAAGCATGTGCTCGTGGTCCCGGCGCATTCTTTCTACGGCCTCTTCCCTGTCTTCTGGCATACCGTGATCCCCCTTCTGAGAAATCGTGCGATGTGGCGGGTGGCGCCGGGATCCGTGCCGGGCGGATGCGCCGAATATCGGCGAGCGCTGCCGGATTGTATACCTTGCCAATGTCTTAGGTTGGCCTGTTTCAAAACAGTTCCGGGGCGCTGCAACGAAACTGCAACATCGGCGTAAGAGAATCCTGCCGTTGCTGTCACAACCCCTTTCAGGAGATTTTCATGCGTACCTTCCTCGCCACTTCCGCCGTTGCCCTCGGTCTGACCGCCTGCGCCGGCCAGACCACCGCTCCGGCTCAACCGGCGGCGCCCGCTCCGGCCGCCGCTGCCGCCACTAAAACCCCGCAATGCTGGAACGGCGACGCCGGCAAGTTCATGGATGTCGGCACCAAGACCGCCATTTCCGGCGTCAATGTCGTCTGTGAAAAGACCAGCGACGGCAAGAATGCTCAGTGGATGGGTGCCAAGCACTAAGCATCCGCGCGGCTGCCACACGACGCCGCCTTCCGGGCGGCGTTTGTTTTTGGGGCGAATATAATGCCTCCCCATGGCTCAAGCTTCCCACAAGAATACCCATCCGCGGCGTGACGATTCCCTCCGCGCCACCCTGACCGCCGATGCGCGCCGACTGCTCGCCCTGCAGCGCGAAATGCTACGACCACAGAAACAAGGGCTGGCCCTAGGGTCGGCCGGAAAAAAACGCGAAAATCTACAAACCGATTTCGGCACCTTGCTGGCCGCTTCGCAGGCCGCCGTCGCCGCCCGCCGCGGCAAGCTGCCGAAGCCCGAATTCCAGGCCGACCTGCCGGTCAACGAGCGCCGCGCCGACATCGCCGAACTGATCGCCAACAACCAGGTGGTCATCGTCTGCGGCGAGACCGGCTCGGGCAAGACGACGCAGTTGCCGAAAATCTGCCTCGATCTCGGCATCGGCGCCCGCGGCCTGGTCGGCCACACCCAGCCGCGCCGGCTGGCCGCCCGTTCGGTGGCGACTCGTTTGGCGCAGGAACTGAAGACCCAGGTCGGGGCCGGGGTCGGCGTCAAGATACGCTTCCACGACAAATCCACGCCGGAGAGCTGGGTCAAGCTGATGACCGACGGCATTCTGTTGGCCGAGTCGCAGTCGGACCCCTACCTGAACGCCTACGAGGCGATCATCATCGACGAGGCGCACGAGCGCAGCCTGAACATCGACTTCCTGCTCGGCTACCTGAAGCAGTTGCTGCCCCGGCGGCCAGACCTCAAGCTGATCATCACCTCGGCGACCATCGACGCCGAGCGCTTTTCGCAGCATTTCAGCGGCGCGCCGGTCATTGAAGTGTCCGGCCGGCTCTATCCGGTCGAGGTGCGTTATCGGCCGGTCGTCGATATCAACAAAAAGGACGACGAGCGCGATCTCTACGACGCCATTGTCGATGCCGCCGACGAACTGTCGCGGCTGGGCAGCGGCGACATCCTGGTCTTCCTGCCCGGCGAGCGGGAAATCCGTGAGGCGGCCGAAGCGCTGAGGAAGCACGCGCTGGCCCGGCCGGGCTTGTCGTCGGCGCACGCGCCGGAAATCCTGCCGCTCTTCTCCCGCCTGTCGGCCGGCGACCAGGATCGCATCTTCAAACCCTCGGGCGGCCAGCGGCGCATCGTGCTGGCGACCAACGTCGCCGAAACCTCGCTGACCGTCCCCGGCATCCGCTACGTGATCGACACCGGGCTGGCCCGGGTCAAGCGCTATTCCTACCGCAACAAGGTCGAGCAGTTGCAGGTCGAGCCGATTTCGCAGGCGGCGGCGCGCCAGCGGGCCGGTCGTTGCGGCCGGGTGGCGGCCGGCGTCTGCGTGCGCTTGTACGACGAGGCCGATTTCAACGCCCGCCCACCGTTCACCGATCCGGAAATTCTCCGCTCCTCGCTGGCCGGCGTCATCCTGCGCATGAAGGCGCTGAAGCTGACCGATGTCGAGAGCTTTCCGTTCATCGAGCCGCCGCCGGCCAAGGCGATCAGCGACGGCTACGCGCTGCTGCAGGAACTCGGCGGGCTGGACGACGACAACCGGCTGACCAAGGTCGGCGAGGCGCTGGCCAGGCTGCCGCTCGACCCGCGCATCGGCCGCATGCTGGTTGCCGCCCGCGACCTCGGCTGCCTGAGCGAAGTGCTGATCATCGCCGCCGGGCTATCGACCCAGGACCCGCGCGAACGCCCGCAGGAGCGCCAGCAGGCGGCCGACGAGAAGCACAAGCAGTTTGCCGACGAGAAATCGGAATTCCTGGGCTGGGTCAAACTCTGGCAATGGTTCAAGAATGCCGTCGACCACAAGAAATCGAACAAGTCGCTGGTCGATACCTGCCACGCCCACTTCCTGTCGTATTTGCGGCTGCGGGAATGGCGCGAGGTGCATGGCCAGTTGCACGCCATGGTCACCGAACTGGGCTGGAAGGAAAACGAGATTCCCGGCACCTACGACGCCATCCACATGGCGCTGCTCTCCGGCCTGTTGGGTAACATCGGCTGCAAGTCCGACGAGTCCGGCTACTACCTCGGCGCGCGCGGCATCCGCTACCTGATCCATCCATCCTCGCCGCTGCAGAAGAAGGCCGGCAAGTGGATCATGGCCGCCGAGATCACCGAGACGACGCGCCTGTTCGGTCGCTGCGTCGCCCGCATCGAAGATGGCTGGATCGAGAAAGTGGGCGCTCACTTGATCAAGCGCCAGTACTTCGATCCGCACTGGGAAAAGAAATCGATGCAGGTCGCCGGCTGGGAGCGGACGACGCTCTACGGCATCGTGATCAACCCCAAGCGGCGCATCCATTACGGCCCGCTGGCCCCGGCCGAGGCGCGCGAGATTTTCATCCGCCAGGGCCTGGTCGCCGAGGAAATCGACGAGAGCTTCGCCAAGCGCTGGCCCTTCTTCCAGCACAACCAGAAGCAGATCCGCGACATCGAGAAGATCGAGCACAAGCAGCGCCGGCAGGACGTGCTGGTCGATGACGAGCTGATCTTCGCCTTCTACGACCACATCATTCCCGAAGGCATCCACAACGGCGCCACCTTCGACCATTGGCGCAAGACCGCCGAACAGGAAAACGCCAGGCTGCTGTTCCTGTCCAAGGACGACCTGATGCGCCACTCGGCGGCCGGCGTCACCACCGAGGCCTTCCCGCACACGATCAAGGTCGGCGGCGTCGAGTACGGGCTGAGCTACCACTTCGAGCCGGGTTCGCCGAAGGACGGCGTGACGCTGACCCTGCCGCTGGCCCAGCTGAACCAGATTCCGGTGCTGCGCATGGAATGGCTGGTGCCCGGGCTGTTGAAGGAAAAACTGGTGCAGCTGATCAAGACGCTGCCGCAGAAGATTCGGGCGAAATTGGTGCCGGTGCCGGAGTTCGTCGAGGAATTCATCGCCGCCACGGCCGGCCACGACAAGAAAATGAACGCCGGGCTGATCCCGCCGCTGATCGACTACATCCTCGAAGCGCGCGGCCTGAACGCCCGTGGCTGGGCGGTGACGCCGGACGCCTTCCGGCCCGACGCGCTGCCGCCGCATTTCTCGATGAACTACAAGCTGATCGACGAACACGGCCGGCAACTGGACATGAACCGCAGCCTGGTCGCCCTGCGTGGCGAGTGGGGCAAGGAGGCCAAGGAAGAATTCGCCGAACTGCACGAAACCCCGTCCGAATACACGCAACTGACCGACTGGACCTTCGGCGAGCTGCCGGAGCTGATGGAAGTCCCGGTCGGCAAGCAGACGGTGCTCGGCTATCCGGCGCTGACCGACGATGGCGAAACGGTCAGCCTGAAGGTTTTCGATTCGGCCGAGGAAGCCGCCGAGACGCACCGCAAGGGCCTGGCCCGGCTGTTCATGCTGCAGTTCAAGGAACAGGTGAAGTATTTCGACAAGAACGTGCCGGGCATGAGCCAGATGGGCATGCAATACATGGCGCTGGGCTCGACCGATGAACTGAAGCGGCAGATCGTCGACCTGACCTTCGAGCGCGCCTGCCTGACCGAACCGCTGCCGATCACGCCGGCAGCCTTCAAGGCGCGCTGCACTGAGGCCAAGGCGCGGCTCGGGCTGATCATGCAGGAGGTCTGCCGGATGGTCGGCACCGTGCTGACCGAGTGGCAGGCCGTCAGCAAGAAGCTGCCGGCCTTCAAGGCGCAGGCGGCAGTGGTCGCCGACATCGAGGCGCAGTTGAAGCGGCTGATGGGCAAGAGCTTCGTCGTCGATACGCCGTTCGAACGCCTGCAGCACTATCCACGCTACCTGAAGGCGATCGGCGTCCGCCTCGACAAGCTGAAAGCCAACCCGGCGCGCGACGCGCAACTGATGGCCGAATACGGGCCGCTGTGGACCAACTACGAGCGCCGGGCCATCCAGCTGGCCAAGATGGGCACGGTCGATCCGCAGATCGAGCAGTTCCGCTGGCTGCTGGAGGAATTGCGCGTCGGGCTGTACGCGCAGGAACTGCGGACGCCGGTGCCGGTTTCGGTCAAACGGCTGGAAAAACAATGGGAGGGAATCAAGCATGGGTGAGGTGATGCTGGCCTTGGGGCGCACCCTGGCCAACCTGAAGGACGGCAAGGTCTGGCTCTACGTGCTGGTGCCGGCCTTGTTCTCGCTGCTGCTCGCGGTCGGCCTGGCGATCTGGGCGCTCGGCGCCGTCGTCCAGCAGATGATGGACTACCCGCCGATGACGCTGCTGGTCGGCTGGGGCCTGGTCTGGCTGGCGCATATCCTGGCCTACCTCGGCGGCTGGCTGGCGATCTTCGCCGTGGCCTACCTGAGCGCCTCGCTGCTCGCCGCCATTGTGATCATGCCGCTGCTGCTCAAGCACCTGTCGGCCACCGAGTACCGCGACGTGGCTGCGATGGGCAAGGACAGCTTCGTCGCGGCGGCGGCCAACAGCGTGCTGGCCTCGGCGCTGTTCGTCGTCGGCTGGATCATCACTATCCCGCTCTGGCTGATCCCCGGGTTCTCGCTGCTGATGCCGTTGCTGCTGATGGGCTGGCTGAACCGCCGGACCTTCGCCTACGACGCGCTGTCGATGCATGCCACGGCCGGTGAGTGGCAAGCCATCCGCCAGGGCCAGAAAACACCGCTGTTCATGCTCGGCCTGACCATGGCCCTGCTCGCCCACGTGCCGGTGATCGGCCTGCTGGTGCCGGCGCTGGCCGCGCTATCATTCGTTCATTACGGGCTGGAAGCCCTGCGCCGCTCGCGGGGCGGGGCCGTTGTCACCATCGAGGGAGAGCGAGTATGAGTCGTACTTTTGGCGCCATCATCATTGGTGACGAGATTCTGTCAGGCAAACGCCAGGACAAGCATTTCGCCAGGATTGCCGAACTGCTGGGGCAGCGCGGCCTGCGCCTGAGTTGGGTCGAGTATCTGGGCGACGACCGCGACCGTCTGGCCGCCACCTTCAAGCGCACGATGGCGGCCGGCGACGTCGTGTTCTCCTGCGGCGGTATCGGCAACACGCCGGACGACCACACCCGGCAGGCCGTGGCGGCGGCGCTCGGCGTCGGGCTGGAACTGCATCCGGAAGGTTTCGCGGAGTTGCAGGTCCGCTTCGCCGGCGAGGAGATCGACGAGCGGCGCCAGCTGCTGGTCACCTTCCCGGCCGGCGTGCGCATCGTGCCCAACCCGTTCAACCGCATCCCCGGCTTCATGGCCAACGACCATTACTTCGTGCCGGGCTTTCCGCAGATGGCCCACCCGATGATCGAATGGGCGCTCGATACCTTCTACAAAAACGAATTCCTGCCGGTGGCCGACACGGTCGAACAGGCCTTCCTGCTGACCGGCCCGACCGCCTACGAAAGCGCGCTGCTCGACCTGATGGAGCATATCGTCGTCGCCTACCCGACGCTGCGCCTCTTTTCGCTGCCCTCGCTGGTCGGCAAGGAGCGCAAGCATCTGGAGCTTGGTGTCGAGGGGGCTCCGGCCTTGGTCGACAAGGCGATGGAGGAAATCCGCCTGGAAGTCGAGAAGCGCGGCATCCGCTGGTCCTGGCGCCCCTGAGTGCGGCGCCGGCAGGCAAATGCTACGGTCGGCCCGAAAAAAAGGCCAAAATCAAAATCCGGCCTGGTTAACGAAAAATGCCCGCGAAATTCGCGGGCATTTTGCTGGCCGGAAGGCGCCGTATTACTTGGTGGCGGCCTTCTTGGCGGCGGCAGCAGTGGCGCTCTTGGCCGGGGCGGCAGCCTTGGTGGTCTTGGCAGCGGCCTCGACATTGGCTTCGGCGATGTCGGACAGCTGCTTGGCCATCGAGGTCATCTGGTCGAAAGCCTTGGTCGAGGCACCGAGCATCGACTGCATGGTGGCGGCGAAGACGTCGCCACCGACCGGTGCGGAGGCCTTGGCCTTCTCGACGGCCGAAGCGGCATTCTTGGTGAAGCTGCTGTACTGGGCCTCCATGACCGAGGTGATTTCCTTCTGCATCTCGGTGACCAGGTCGTAGACGCTGCGCGAGTAGCCGACCAGCTTGTCGACGTTCGGCTGGGCCAGTTCGCTGTTCAGCTTGGCGACGGCAGCGGCGTCCTTGGCGGACAGCAGTTGCTGGGCGTTGGCAACCGTGTTGTTGAAGAACTCGCGGGAAGCCGCCATGTTGAGAGCCGTCAGGCGCTCGACGCCATCGAAGGCGGTGCGCAGCAGGGTCATCATGACTTCGGCGTTGGCTTTTTGGGCGGCGGTCAGTTGTTCGAAATTCGGGTTGCTCATCATCATCTCCAGTTTATTTGTAGGGTGGTGCGGATGAAACGACAAACCCCCGCCGAAGCGGGGGTTTTTGCGGCTGATTACTTCTTGGCCTTGGCAGCGGTGCTCACGGCCTTGACGGTAGCGTTGGTGGCGGCGGCAACGTTGGCTTCGGTGATTTCGGCAACTTGCTTGGCAGCCTTGTTCATGTTGTCGAAAGCCGAATTGGCGGCAGCGATGGCGCTCTTGACGGCAGCGACGGCAACGTCGGAACCGGCCGGGGCAGACTTGGCAGCTTTGTCGAGCAGGCCGGCAACGGTCTTCTGGAATTCGCCGAACTGGCCTTCAACCATCTTGGACAGCTCTTCCTGGGTCTGGGCCGAGATTTCATACACGGAACGGGAGTAGGCAACAGCCTTCTCGACATTCGGCTGGGCCAGCGAAGCCTGGATGGTGATCGCTTCCTGAACGTCCTTGGCGCCGAGCAGGGCCTTGGTGCTGGAGACGGAATCTTCCAGGACCGAGCGGGCGGTGTTCAGGTTCAGGGCGGCGATGCGCTCGGCGGAAGCCAGGGCGGTGTTGGCCAGGGACAGCAGGGAATCGACGGTGGCCTTGTTGGCGGCAGCGAATTGCTCAGGGGTCTTGAACATGGATATTCTCCTAAAATTAAGGTTCTTGCAGAACAGTCAAAATTCTTGGCAGCGCATTTTCATCCTTCGATGTTGCGCCGCACCATGACCTTAATTATAGGGAGGATTGTGCTGTTGTCAACAAAATTATTGTGCGGTGCACAATAAAAAATAATTGCTTTAAAATCATTGGTGTGCCGTGTTTTTTTGGCCGGAGAAAAGTTGTTTTTCCGGCTGTTTTCGCGGCAATGCACTATTGCTGTGCGTTTTGCGGAGCCAATCCGCCGGCCCCCTTGAGCTCCAGGCGTTCACCGCGGCTTGCCGGGCGCTCCGCCGGGCTCTCCTTGCCTTTCGGCTGGATGACGGCGCGCACGCGCGGGGGCGGGGTGTTCGGGTCGCGGGATTCGCCGGCCGTCACCAGGTATTTTTCGCTGACCGCGTCGTACCAGATGTAGTCGCCGCGGACTTCGTCGTCGCCGCTCTTCACCCAGGCGCGATGGAACAGTTCAGCCACTTCGCTGTTGGTGTTGTATTCGATGCGCTCGGCTTCGCCCTCCATGTATTGCTCCTTGCCTTCGAGTTTCTGGCGGAAGCGGGCAAGCCCGCTCTTGCCGGCGAAGGCGGTGCCTTTCTGGAAGCCGTATTTGTCTTCGGTGATGATGATGCGGTCGGCCTTGAGGACCATCGTTCCCTTGCTGATCACGACATCGCCTTCAAGGACCTGGACCTTTTTTGCGTCGTCGATCGACACGCGGTTGGCCTCCAGCAGCATCGGCTTGTTCCGGTCGGCGCGTTCGGCATGGGCGGGAAGCGCGGCGAGGAGGCAAAGAGTGAGCGTGGCGAGGCGAAGGTTCATGGCGTGGCTCTGGATCGGATGAATTGGCCTTTGACCTGCGATTGCAGAACGAAGGTGGACGCATTGTGGTCGATATGGGCGCCGACGCCGGTAATCCAGGACTCCCCCTGGGTGATCTTGACCGGGCTGTCGGTATAGGCGTTGCCGGCTTCGGTATTGACGGTCAGGTCAGGCGTCGTGGCGACCAGTTCGGGACGGGTGCTGGTCGCAGCGCGGGTCAGCCGGACGTTGTCCCTGAGTTGGGCGATTTCGCCCTTGGCGGCGAAGGTCGCATGGTCGGCGGTGACAGTGACCGGCGGCGTGTTGGCGCGATAGATGACCAGGGTCGGCGCGTTGATCTCCGACGTGTCGTCGTCCGGATAGTGCTCAAGGTAAGGGGCGGCCAGTCGGTATTTGAGCTGCCCGGCCTGATCGAAGCGCTGGGCCACGAAGTTCTCGGCGATGGCGTCGGGATCGTGGCGGAGCTTGCCGTCGTGTCTGCTGTCGTCGGTGGCGACCCGGCTTTGCAGCCAGAACGTCAGCCCGGCCAGCAGGGCCAGGATGATGATGGGGAAAAGTTGGCTGGGCCAGTGCTTCATTGCGCTTCGAGATAAGGCGCGAAGGCGGCTTCCAGCTTGCCCTGGGCGGCGAGAATGAACTCGATGGCCTCGCGCACCGCGCCCTGGCCGCCGGCCGCGTCGGTCACGACATGGGCGCGTTCCTTGACGATCGGGCGGGCATTGGCCGGCGCGATGGCAAAGCCGCATTGGCCCATGGCACGCAGGTCGATCAGGTCGTCGCCCATGAAGGCGAGTTCGGACCAGTCCAGGCCGAGTTGGGCGAGCAGGTTGGCGGCGACCGAATGCTTGTCTCCGACGCCCTGGTACACGTGTGACACCCCGAGGTCGGCCGCCCGGCAGGCAACGACACCGGAATTGCGGCCGGTGATGATCGCCACCTCGATGCCGAGCCGCTTGAGCAGCACGATGCCGAGGCCGTCCTGGACGTTGAAAGTCTTCAGCTCGTGGCCGTCGTCGGTGTAGTGCAGGCCGCCGTCGGTCATCACGCCGTCGATGTCGAAGGCGACGAGCTTGATGCGGGCAGCGCGGGTTTTGGCGTCCATCAGATGACCTTGGCGGTGAAGAGATCGTGCATGTTCAGCGCGCCGATCAGTTGGTTGTCGGCATCGACGACGAGCAGGCCGTTGATGCGCAGGCGTTCCATCATTTCGACGGCTTCGACGGCCAGGCGGTCGGGACCGATGGTTTGCGGCGCCGGGTGCATGACCGAGGCGATATCGCCCTGTTGCAGGTCGATGCGCTTTTCGAAGGCGCGGCGCAAGTCGCCGTCGGTGAAGATGCCGATCACCGCGTTGGCCGGGTCGGTAATCGCCACCAGGCCGAGGCCGCCGCGCGACATGGCGACGATGGCGTCGGTGATGCCGGTGTCGGGCGCTACTGCCGGAACCTTGTCGCCGGCCCGCATGACGTCGCGGACGTGGGTCAGCAGGCGGCGGCCGAGCGAGCCGCCGGGATGCGAGCGGGCAAAGTCTTCAGGCCCGAAGCCGCGGGCGTCGAGCAGGGCGACGGCCAGCGCATCGCCCAGGGCCAGGGCCGCCGTCGTGCTCGCCGTCGGCGCCAGGTTGTGCGGACAGGCTTCCTGGGCAACGCCGGCGTCAAGATGGATGTCGGCTTCGCGGGCCAGCGTCGACGTCGGCACGCCGGTCATCGCAATGACCCGGGCACCTTGCCGTTTGACGGCCGGAACGATGCGCAGCAGCTCTTCCGATTCGCCGGAATTGGAGAGGGCGAGCAGGATGTCGTTGCGGGTGATCATGCCGAGATCGCCGTGGCTGGCCTCGGCGGGATGGACAAAGTAGGCCGGGGTGCCGGTGCTGGCCATGGTCGCCGCGATCTTGCGCGCGATGTGGCCGGACTTGCCCATGCCGCTGACGATCAGGCGTCCATGGCAATTGAGGATCAGCTCGATGGCGGCGGCGAAATCGCCGTTGATCCGGTCTTTCAGGGCGTCGACCGCGGCCGCCTCGATGCTCAGGGTCTGGCGACCCAGTTCCAGAGCGCGTTCCGGCGAAAAACGATGGGGGGAGGGGCTTGGGTTCATGGGTGGGCAGCGGTTATGATGGCCGAAGTATACCTGAATCGCGAAAACGGCCCTTGAGCGCTCTCTCCCTCGTCCTTCTGCTGCTTGGCGCCTCGGTCATGGCCGTGGTCATCTGCCGTCGCTTCAACCTGCCGCCGGTACTCGGCTACCTGTTCGTCGGCAGTGTTATCGGCCCGCATGCGCTGAACCTGATGAGCGACATGCACCAGGCCGAATACCTGGCCGAATTCGGCGTCGTCTTCCTGATGTTCTCGATCGGCCTGGAATTCTCGCTGCCCAAGCTGTATGCGATGAAGCGCATCGTCTTCGGCCTCGGACTGATGCAGGTACTCGCCACGCTGCTTCTGATCGCCGGCTTGATCAAGCTGTTCGGGATCGGTTGGCAGATCGGCATTGCGCTCGGGGCGGTTTTTGCCATGTCGTCTACGGCAGTCCTGACCAAACTGCTCGCCGAGCGCCTGCAGCTCGATTCGGCGCATGGCCGCGAAATCATGGGTGTCCTGCTGTTCCAGGACCTGGCGGTCGTTCCTTTCCTGATCGTCATCCCCTCGCTGACCCAGCCGCCTGAACAATTGGCCATGCTGCTCGGTATCGCGCTGCTCAAGGCCATCGTTGTCCTGGCGGTCATTCTCGTCTTCGGCCAGCGCCTGATGCGCAAGTGGTTCCACTTTGTCGCCCGGGCCAAATCGTCCGAAGTGTTCGTGCTCAACGTGCTGCTGATCACCCTCAGTCTGGCGACGATCACCGCGTTGGCCGGGCTGTCGCTGGCGCTTGGCGCTTTCGTCGCCGGCATGCTGATCTCGGAAACCGAATACAAGCTGCAGGTGGAAGAAGACATCAAGCCCTTCCGCGATGTGCTGATGGGACTGTTTTTCGTCACCATCGGGGTCAAGCTCGATCTGCATCTCCTGGTCGGTCTGTGGTGGCAGGTCCTGCTCGGCCTGCTCGCCCTGTTGCTGATCAAGTCGCTGATCGTCGGCTTGTTGTCATGGCGGCTAGGCGCTTCGCCCGGCAATGCCATCCGCTCTGCCTTGTGGCTCTGTGCCGGCGGCGAATTCGGCTTCGTCCTGCTCGGCGAAATCGTTCGCCTGCCCAAAGAGGTGCAGCAGGTCGCACTGACCGTACTGGTGCTGTCGATGCTGATTGCGCCCTTCATCATCCAGTACAGCGAGCGTATCGTCGTTCGCTTCGTGGCCAGCGAATGGCTGATGCGTTCCATGCAACTGACGCGGATTGCCGCCCAGTCGATGGGGGCGGAAAAGCACGCCATTCTCTGTGGCTTCGGCCGGAACGGGCAGTATCTGGCGCGCTTTCTGGCTCAGGAAGGCATCAATTACGTTGCCCTCGACCTCGATCCGGACCGGGTGCACGAGGCCGCGGCCGGCGGTGAGAACGTTGTCTACGGCGATGTCGGACGCAAGGAGGCGCTGATGGCCGCCGGTCTGATGCGGGCCAGTGTGGTGATTGTCACCTTCAGCGATACCCAGTTGGCCGAGAAAGTGCTGCATCACGTCCAGGAATTGCGCCCTGAGGTCCCGGTGGTGGTCCGTACTGCCGACGAGCGAGACATGGAGCGCCTGTCGCGTGCAGGTGCAGCCGAAGTGGTGCCGGAGGTGCTCGAGGCCAGCCTGATGCTCGCCTCGCATGCGCTGGTGCTGGTCGGCGTGCCGATCAACCGGGTTCTCAAGCGCATCCGCCAGACCCGCTCGCAGCGCTACAGCCTGTTGCGCGGTTTTTATCGCGGCATGAGCGACCGTGACCACGACGAGGATGACGAACAGCAGCCCCGCCTGCATTCTGTCCTGTTGGCGCAGGGGGCGGCCGGGATCGGGCGGACGCTCGATGCGCTGAATCTCGAAGAGCTGGGCTGCGAAGTCAGCGCCATCCGCCGGCGCGGCATCCGGGCGCTGGAGCCGGCGCCGGAAACGGTGCTCGAAGAAGGCGACGTGATCGTCGTGCTCGGCTTGCCGGAGGCGGTAACGTCTGCCGAGGAGCGCTTGCTGCAGAAATGAAGAAGCCCGCCGAGGCGGGCTTCTTCCACGGTCATTTTTGCGGTCAGAATGTCATGCAAACGGTATAGCCGGTCGTGTCGAAATTGGCTGTCGTTGATGCGATGGCAGCAGCCGGGGCGGCAACGTCACCGCCGGTGACCAGGGCGCGCACGCGAAGCGATCCCGTCTCCGTGTTGTTATCGTCTATTGTGGCGTCAAGCTGGCGCGCATATTTGCCCAAAATGCCGCTGGAGCAAAAAACGTAGGTGCCGGTCATGCCGGTAATGGGTATTTGAGAAACAATCGCCCCGGTAATCCCGATCCGACCCCCTTCGACATTGATCGGGTAGTACTCGGTCTGGCCCATGTCGGTCGGTCCGGCCAGGAAGTTGGTCAGGCGAACGGCGCGCCAGTATTTGGCGGATTCGTCGGTGGCGGTTTGCGAATTCCATTCACCGTCGATACGACCATTTCCGTTACCCGCGTCCGAATCTTGGCCGCCAGGAAGATTGGTTTTGGCGCGAAGATCATCTCCCGGTACAGCGCGGAAACGATCCTGGTAGCCATAGATGGCCAGCGGGGCGTTCTTGAAATCATTCGCCAGGTTCTTCACCTTGGCGCTGTTGATCAACTCCTGCCCCTTCAGTACCCCGCCCAGCAACAGGCCGATGATGACCAGTACGATGGCGATTTCGACGAGGGTGAAGCCTTTTTGATGGCTTTTCATGGCATGCTCCGAAAAATAGTTCTGAATAAGCATCTGCAAATATCGTGCCTATGCATTTAGGCATAGATTTGGCAATTGCCGGGGTGGAAGTGGCTTGTTAGTGTCGAAATATGGACAGGGTGTCTGATATATGAACACCGGACTTTCCGGGAAATTGGCGATTCGGCTGGCCAGTTGGCCGCATTTCCTGCTGGCGGCACACTTGCTGATGCTGCATACCCTGGCTTTCGGCGGCTGGCAGATTCCGGCGATACGGCTGCTCTGGGTGGTCGCCTTGGGCCTGTTCCTGATCTGGCAACCCTTTGTTGCCGGTGAGCGGCGGATCACCCCACGACAAAGCGCGATACTGCTCGGCGTGGTGCTCGCCTCGACGCTACTGCTCAGCCCCTGGCTGTTGTTGATCTGGTGCGGCGCGCTGGCCGCCTCCATCGGCGGGCGGGTGCTGTGGACCGAAAATCGGTTCGAGCGCTCGGCTTACCTGCTGGCTTTCGGTTACTTGCTCAGCATGACGGTGCTCGGCGTGGTGCCGGAGATTTCCCCGGCCGTGATGATCGACAAGGAGCTGCGTCAGGCGGTGGCCTACTTCATGCCGTTTGCACTGCCGCTGTTGCTGCTCTTTCCGGCACACGCCAGACGGCGGCGCTCTGGCGAGGCCTTCGACCTGTTTTACGGCATGCTGGTATTTCTGGTCATGGCGGTTTTCGTGCTGGGTGCGCTGGCCTACGTGCTGGTTGGTGGCGCGGGGTATGTCGAAGCCTTGTTCAAGACCTCGATGGCGGTGGCCGGCGCCTTGTTGCTGGTGGCCTGGGCGTGGAATCCGAGGGGCGGCTTTTCCGGTGTCGGGTCGGCGCTTTCGCGGTATCTGCTTTCTCTGGGCATGCCGATCGAGCAATGGCTGGTGCAGATCTCGGAAGAGAGTGAGCGGCATACCGATCCGGCGAATTTTCTGGCGGCCGTCATGCAGCGCCTGAGCTTGACGCCCTGGGTCGTCGGTGTTTCCTGGCAGGCTGGCGGCAAGGCGAACCAGATTGGTGAACAGGCGGAGCATCGTCATACCAGCCAGGCCGACGAACTCGCGCTATCCGTCCATTTTCGCCATGCTCCCTCGCCGGCCATGCGCTGGCATGTCGAGTGGCTGTTGCGCCTGGCTATCGAGTTCTATCTGGTCAAGCGCCAGAGCGTGGAATTGCAGCGGATGGGCTACGTGCAGGCTATCCACGAAACGGGGGCGCGGGTGACGCATGACGTGAAAAATCTGTTGCAATCGCTGCAAACTCTTTGTTACGCCGCTTCCCAACCCGGTGAGCCGGCCCAAGTGGCGGCCTTGCTGGGCCGGCAGTTGCCGCAGATCGCCGATCGCCTGAAGGCGACGCTGGCCAAGCTCCAGTCGCCGCAGAGCGAGGACGTGGCGCGACTCGATGCGGCAAGCTGGTGGGCCCGGTTGCAGGATCGCTATGCGCATGTGCCGATCGACTGGCAGGGAGGCGCCGACCCGGGGGCCTCGTTGCCGGCCGGCTTGTTCGACAGCGTGGCGGAAAATCTGCTGCAAAACGCATTGGCGAAGCGTTTGCGCGAACCTGGCCTGGTCATCGCGGTGGCTTTCATTGGCGGCGAACTGAGCGTATCCGACAGCGGCAGTGCCATCCAGAACGACTTGGCCAATGCCCTGATGAACGAGCCGGTCAGCTCCGACGATGGTCTCGGGATTGGTCTTTATCAGGCCGCCGGACAGGCGGAAAGCCAGGGATACCGGCTGGCGCTGGCGGAAAACCGGGCTGGATCGGTAGTGTTTACGCTGTCGCCGCAGCCGTAGCGACCGGCAGGCTGGCATTGCCGAGCCGATAGACCACGGTGTTGCCCTTGCCCTTGAGGTAGATCGACTGCGGTTCGTCGAAGGCGAAGTCATCGGCTAGCCGCTGGTGCGTGGTTGCATCGACATGGATCATGCCCGGGGTGCCTTCGCTGGTGATCCGGCTGGCCAGGTTGACGGTGTCGCCCCACAGGTCGTAGATGAATTTCTTCTTGCCGACGACGCCTGCAACCACCGGGCCGGTGCCGATACCGATGCGGACGTCGAGGCGCATTTCATTGACCGAGAAATCATTGTGCAGCAGGTCGCGCATGGCGATGGCGAGTTCGGCGATCGAGCGGGTGTAGTTGTGCCGCTCGTTGTTCAGGCCGCCGGCGACCATGTAGGCATCGCCAATGGTCTTGATCTTCTCCATGCCGTATTGCTCGGCCAGTTCGTCGAACGAAGAAAAAATCCGGTTGAGCATGGCAAAGACCTGCTGCGGCGTCAGGCCCTCGGCCACCCGGGTGAAATTGACGATGTCGACGAACATCACCGTGACGTCGGCGAAGCCATCGGCGATGGTCTGGCTGTCGTGCTTCAGGCGTTCGGCGATGGGGCCGGGCAGGATGTTGAGGAGCAGCCGTTCCGAGCGCCCCTGTTCTTCCTGCAGCAGCCGGTGGGTTTCCTCCAGGCTGGCCTGGAGCTTGGCTTTCTCGATCACCGCATAGCGCAGCAGCAGATAGACGATGCTCGAAATGGCGGCGAAGTTCAGGGCAAAGAAGAAGACGCTGGTCTGGATCGAAACCTTGTGCGTATTGGCCAGGGCGCTGTCGGCCAGGTAGTAGTCGAAGAATCCGGACAGGGCAGTCAGGAACAGGTAGGCGATAAACCAGGCAATCGACTCGCGCGTGCCGCAGAAGAGGACGGCGCCGATCGGGGCGAGCAAGCCCCACAGGCTGGCGCCGCTGGCTGTGATGAAGTTGCCGATACTCCACTGGACAGCGAATGGCGCGAACAGGAAGAGCGCCAGCTGGGTCAGGCGGAACCAGTCGAAGTTGCCGCTGCGGAAGAAGTAGAGCAGGTTGCCGACGAGCAGCAACTGGAAGACGAAGGGCGCGTTGGCCGAAAACTGCGGCCCCATCTGGCCGTAGAGAAAAAGCCAAAGCATCGATCCGGCGCAGAACAGGCCGGTGGCGAAGACCAGCAGCGATTTTCTCAGGCGTGTCTCGGCATCGTCGTCAGGGCGAATGCCGCCGTTGCGCAGAGCGGAGAGAAAGTTGGGGCGGCTCACGGGTTATCTGGATATTTTGGATTCAAAATCCAGTTTGGCAGTACGGCCGGGGGAGGTCAATATGCTGGAAAGCTAATTGTCGGCGTTCACGGCAACTTGCCGACGGCGACCAGGCGGGATTTGAGCAGGTGGGGGCTGATCCAGACCAGCACGTCGTCAAAGGCGGTCGTCGGGGTGTCGGCGACGAAGGTTTGGTCGGCGTCGCTGTTTTCCAGCTCGCTACCGACACCGTCGGCGATCTTGCTGCCATCGGGGCGGTAGGCGCCGGCTCCGTTGACGCCGTGGCTGACGACGACGGCACCGGTTTCGATGGCGACCGTGCTGCCAGCGAGGTTGCGGATATCGGCCAGTCCGGCGTTGTCCGGCGGGACACCGGTACTCATCGTGAAGCTGGCCTGGGCGCCGCCGGTTAGCGCGGCGGTAAAGCGGTTGCTGCCGAAGTAGGTCAGGCGATTGCCCCAGGGATCGGTTTCCGGCACTCCCAGCGTGACCCAGGGAAGGACACCGTGCTGCAGCGCGGTGTCGCAAGGGGGGGCGGGGGCCTTGCCGGCGTTGGCATCGGTGTTCGGCAGGTTGGCCGGGGCCGGGCAAGGCAGCCGTCCGTTGGCCATGGCAAAGCCGAGCAGGGCCTCCCTGACTGTGTCGAGCTGGCGGCGGGCATCCTGCAGGGCAGCGGTTTCGCGCTGGGCGCTCAGGCCGAACATCAGGCCGCCACTCAGCAGGGCGACGATGACCAGCACCACGGTCAGTTCGACCAGCGAGAAGCCATGCTGCGGGGCGGGAGGATTTTGCCTCATCGGGTCTTCAGTAGGAGAGTCGGTCGTTGAAGGTAGCCGAAGGCGGTTGCGCCGTAAAGCTGAGCGTTGGCGCCGTGGCATCCCCGTCGCGCGATGGATCGGCGTTGATGCCCTCGAGGAAATTGGCCGTGGTCAGCGTTGCGCGGCTTTGCCCGGTCATGGCGCGACCGGCCGCCAGTGCGACGACGCGGTAGCCAGCGGTGCCGTTGACGGAGAGGGTGCCGGTGCCAGTGTTGGTTGAACTGCTGATCTGGTAGAAGGCGAGCGCTTTCCAGCCATTGGATGTCCACCAGGTGCCTTGGCTGGTGTTCGGTCGCAGGAAACCGCAGGCGGGGCTGTACCAGATTGTCGGCACGGCGCCTTGGGCCATGCTGGTCGGCAGTGCAGCGTCGATGTTTTCAGCAGCTGAGATCAGGGCATCCAGCAAGGCACGCGTTTTGTTCAAAGCTTCGTTGGCGATGGCGAGCGCATCGCTATTGGCGTCGTTGGAGGCTTTATCGAGTAAAGCCAGAGTCCCGTCTTTGCCAGCCAGGCCGTCCAGCAGCTTTATGGCGGCGCTGTAGGCCGAGTTTTCGTTATCGGCGACGGCGATATTGCCGCCGACGATGCCTCGGCGAGCGAGTCTGGCCAGGTCGGGCGCGTGGTTGATTGCAATTCGACTCCAATAGATGACAGTCTTGACCTGATCACGCACGGCTACCTTGGCTTCGAGTGCGGCAGCCACCAATTTCAGGGTTTCCAGCGCAACGTTGTCGCCATTGTTGCTTAGCGCGCTGGCCAATGTGCCGAGCCGGGTGGCACTACTTTCCGAATTGCTCCGGATCTGGTCCTGGTCGTTGCCGGCTTGGGCGGCACTCAAGGCGGCATCCAGTGTGGTCAGGGTTGTTGTGCGGGCGGTATTGAGGCTGGGCGAGCCGGTTTTGAGACTGCTGACCAGCGTCCGGGCAGCTTCGAGCGCTGTGATCAAGATTGGGAGTCCGCCGTTTCCGGCGTAGCCGGCCAGCGCTGCCGTGACGCGGGTGGCAAGGGCATCGACCTCGCTGCCGCTGACGTTGATGCGGTTGGCCAGAATCGCCGATTCGACCAGTTGGTTGGCCGCGAAGAGAAGCATTGCCGCTGACTGCGCTTCGCTGGCGGTCTCTGCGTTGAGGGTCCTTCTTGCTTTGTTGACCGCCGTTGCGGCGTCGATGGCTGTCGTGTAGGCGGCGGAAATTGCGTTTTCGATTTCTGTGTTCTGGGTCTGGCTATTTTTGAAAAGGCTGTTCTTGAAGTTGTTGACGGGAGTGATAAGCGCGTTGAAGTTCACTGAATTCGGGTTTTTGGCAACGGCATTGATCCTGCTGAGCAGGTCCTGGTTCCGAAGCTGTAGTTCCCGAAGAAAGAGATCGATTCCAGTGCTGATCAGAGCGGCTCTGAAAGCCTGCAGGCTAGGCTGGGCAGCTTCGATGGCTGCGGGCAGCGGTGAAGAAGGGGCGGTGTTGATATTGAAAAAGGCCTTGTTCGCCGCACGCGCCCGGCTATCGAGTTCGACAGCGGCTAGAAACAGCTTATCGTACAGCGCGAGGGCGTAAGCGGCCTGTCCCTGGAGTTGCTTCGAGAAATTCTGCTTGTCTGCTACGGTCGAGGCGATATTTAGGCTGTTTTTGGTAATTTTCAGCTGGGCAATCGAGTCCTTGAGCGCTTGCTCCGGATTTCCCGGCTGCGTGTCGGGGGCCATGCCGAACAGGCTTTGGGGGGTGCCCTTGTTCGAGACTGCCGTGCCTTTGGAAAGATCGGTGTAGGTGATTTCGGTGCGCACGACATTGGCCAGCGAAGCGGGCCATGGGTAAGTGTGCAGCGGATTCTGGGCAGCGTGTTGTTCCAGGCAGGCGCGCAGTTCGTTGGCGACGCGTTTCTCTACGGCGCTCATCAGTTCCTGGCGGGTGATCACGGCGATCAGGTCGTTGTCACCGTCGGTCGCCGACTTGCCGACCTGGAAACTGTCGTTGCCGTCGCTGTTGGCCGGGTCGAGGGCACCGCGGGTGGCGATGACGATGGCGACCGCGTCGTCGTTGATCGAGCCGTCGGCGGCGACGACCCGCATCGTGGTCGCGGTGTCGCTGTTGATCGGCCGGTCGCGGCCGCCGAACAGGCTATGGACGGCCAGTTGCAGGCGGGTGCCGTGGTCGTCCTGAAAATCCCGGACGTCGAGCGCCTTCCACGGCAGGCCGCCGAGATAGGCGTCGCATTCGGCACCGTTCAGTAAGGGCGTCTCACCGTCGCCGAGCAGGTCCGGGCAGAGAATGCGCCCCGGCCGCATGTCGTCGACGACCGCATAGGCGATCACCGCTTCCTTGGCCTGGGCCAGCGCCAGCGCCAACTTGGTGTCCTGTCCGCTCCGGCTGAACTGGTTGTTGGCGTTGCGGTAGAAGGCGTAGCCGCCGGCCATGGCGAAGATGATCAGCAGCAGCCACAGGGCGACGCCCCGCTGCGCCGTCAGGGGGGCAGGCCGCTTCATTTGGCCGGGGTGCCGCGCTTGATATGAATGCGGCCGTCGCGGAGCAGGCTTTCGCGTTCGCCGGTCGCCGGGTTGAAGGTGTCGCCGACCGGGACCGGGGCCGACGGGGCGC
>CAIXSK010000049.1 GCA_903922075.1 uncultured beta proteobacterium
CAGGTTAGCATCCACGTCCATGCGGCACGCCCTCCTTTTCTCCGTTTTCGTCATCGCCTCCTGCGGGCTGGCCTACGAACTGATCGCCGGCGCGCTGTCGTCCTACCTGCTCGGCGATTCGGTGACGCAGTTTTCGACGGTGATCGGCACCTACCTGTTCGCCATGGGCGCCGGTTCGTGGCTGTCGAAATACATCACCCGCGACCTGATCGGGCGCTTCATCCAGATCGAGCTGATGGTCGGGCTGCTCGGCGGTTTTTCGGCGGTCGGCCTGTTTCTGGTCTTCACCTGGCTGGCCGGGCCGTTCAAGCTGGTGCTCTATCTGGCGGTGTTCGGCGTCGGCCTGCTGGTCGGCCTGGAAATCCCGCTGGTCATGCGCATCCTGAAGCGCGAGCTGGCCTTCAAGGACCTGGTGTCGCAAGTGCTCACTTTCGACTACCTCGGCGCGCTGGCGGTATCCATCCTGTTTCCGCTGGTGCTGGCGCCGCAGTTGGGCATGGTCCGCACCGGGTTGCTCTTTGGCGTGTTGAACGTCGCCGTCGCGCTGTGGGCGCTGCATCTTTTCCGCGACCAGTTGCCCGGTCGACGCTGGCTGGCGGTGCAAAGCTGGAGCGTCTTCGGGCTGCTCGCCATCGGCTTTGCCGGCGCCGGGCAACTGACCACCTTTGCCGAGGCGCATCTCTACGCCGACGAGATCGTCCATGCCGAGACGACGCCCTACCAGCGCATCGTCGTCACCCGCTGGCGCGACGACCTCCGGCTGTTCCTGAACAACAACCTGCAGTTCTCGTCGCACGACGAATACCGCTACCACGAGGCGCTGGTCCATCCCGGCCTGGCCAGCCTGCCGGGGGCGAAGCGCGTGCTGGTGCTCGGCGGCGGCGACGGCCTAGCCGTGCGCGAGGTGTTGAAATACCCGAACGTCGAGTCGGTGACCCTGGTCGATCTCGATCCGGCGATGACCGAACTGTTTTCGACCGCGCCGGCGCTGGTCGCGCTGAACGAGGGGGCGCTGAAGTCGGAACGGGTCAGGGTGATCAACGCCGACGCCCTGCAATGGCTGGAGGACAGCCGCGAGTATTTCGACTTTATCGTCATCGACTTCCCCGATCCGGCCAACTTTGCGCTCGGCAAGCTGTACACCTCGGCCTTCTACCGGCTGGTCGAGAAGCGGCTATCGGCCCAGGGCCGGCTGGTGGTGCAATCGACCTCGCCGCTCTACGCCCGGCAATCCTTCTGGTGCGTGGTGACGACGCTGGAAGCAGCCGGTTTCAAGACGGCGCCGTATCACGCGCTGGTGCCGTCGTTCGGCGAGTGGGGTTTCATCCTTGCCGGGCGCCAGGAATTCCAGAATGCTACGGTCGCCCCCGAAAAAACCCGTTTTTTGACGCCGGAAACCCTGCCCGGCCTGTTCGTCTTCCCGGCCGACATGGCGCGCGTCCCGGCCGAGGTGAATCAGCTGAACAATCAGGTGCTGGTGCGCTACTTCGAGGCCGAGTGGCGGAAGGTTATCCGCTGACCTTCTCGGCCTTCAGATAGGCCAGCGTTTCGTCGAAAGGCATCGGCTTGCTGTACAGGAAGCCTTGCAGCGTGTCGCAGCCGAGGCGGGCCAGGAAGGCGCGCTGCATGTCGGTTTCGACGCCTTCAGCGACCAGTTCGAGCCCCAGACTGTGGCCGAGCGCGATGGTCGCGGTACAGATCGCCGCGTCATTGGCGTCGGTCTCGATGTCCTTGACGAAGGAGCGGTCGAGCTTCAGGCGCTGGATCGGCAGGTGCTTCAGGTAGGCCAGCGACGAATAGCCAGTGCCAAAATCGTCGATGGCCAGCAGGATGCCCATCGCCGACAGCTGGTCGAGAATCGACAGCGTCGTTTCCGGGTTCTCCATGGCCGTGCTCTCGGTGACTTCGAACTCGATGTCCTCCGGCGCCAGGTCGTAGCAGGCCAGCGCGCCGCGAACCAGCAGCAGCAGGTTTTCGTGGCGCAATTGCTGGGCCGAGATGTTGATGGCGATCCGGATGTTTTCGATGCCGTGCTGCTTGAAGTTGCGGATCAGCCGGCAGGTTTCCCAGATCACCCAGTCGCCGAGCGGCTGGATCAGCCCGGTTTCCTCGGCGATGGTGATGAAGCGCAACGGGGGGACGGAGCCGAAGCTGGGACTGTTCCAGCGGAGCAGCGCTTCGAGACCGATGACGCGGCCGGTCGCCGTCTGGATCTGCGGTTGGAAGTGAACCGAGAATTCGCTGTGTCCCGGGGCAATGGCGGAAATGGCCTGGCGCAGCTCGTTTTCCATCTGCAGCCGTTCGCCGGCCGCTTCATTCATCCGCGCCGTGTAGAACTGGTGGTTGTTCCGGCCCGCGCTCTTGGCGTGGTACATCGCCGTATCGGCATTGCGCAGCAGCGTGCCGGGGTCGGCGCCATCGATCGGGAAAAGGCTGATACCGATGCTCGGCGTCGCATAGAGCACGTGCTCGCCGATCCGGTAATTGTCGGCCAGCTGGCTCTGGATCTTGCTGGCGACGCGGGCGGCGGTCAGCGGGCTTTCGATTTCGGGCAGGACGACGACAAACTCGTCGCCGCCGATGCGCGCCACCAGATCGCTGGAGCGCACGCATTCGCGCAGGCGCAGGGCGACTTTCTGCAACAGTTCATCGCCGACCTGATGGCCCAGCGTGTCGTTGATATTCTTGAAATTGTCGAGGTCGATCAGCATCAGCGCCAGCTGGTGATTCTCGCGCTCGCAGATGCGCAGCGACTGGGCCAGTTGCGACTCGAAGGCCAGGCGGTTCGGCAGGTTGGTCAGCGGATCGTGGTAGGCCAGGTAAGCCAGCCGCTCGGCGACCTCCTTGCTGGCCGAAATGTCGGTGAAGTTGGCGACATGACTCTGCACGCTGCCATCGGCATTGCGCAGCACGGCGATTTTCAGCCATCGCGGATAAGTGGTGCCATCCTTGCGCTTGTTCCAGATCTCGCCTTCCCAGAAATCCTTGCTCCGCAACGCCGACCACATCGTTGCGTAGAACTCCGGGCTGGTCCGGCCGGCCGCCAGCATGCGCGGGTTATGGCCGATCAGCTCTGCCGCCGTGTAGCCGCTCAGACGGCAAAACGCCCCGTTGGCGGCGACAATCAGATTGTCGCCGCTGGTGACCAGAATTGCCTCGTGACTCTGCTCGTAGGCACGCAGCAAGATCGCGGCGGACAGCGGCGGCTGGTCTGGCGCGGAGAGCTGGGTGTCGGCTGGCGTAGCTGGCGGGGTCACTGAACCTGCGGGTGGGCTATATGGATGATCCCGAATCTACCTGAAAAATTAGACGTTAAACAGGAAGTTCATTACGTCGCCATCCTTGACCACGTATTCCTTGCCCTCGGCGCGCATCTTGCCGGCTTCCTTGGCTCCCGCCTCGCCCTTGTAGGCGATGAAATCATCATAGGCGATGGTCTGGGCGCGAATGAAACCACGCTCGAAGTCGGTATGGATGACGCCCGCGGCCTGCGGCGCGGTGTCGCCCTGGTGGATGGTCCACGCGCGCACTTCCTTGACGCCGGCCGTGAAGTAGGTCTGCAGGCCGAGCAGCTTGTAGCCGGCGTGGATCAGGCGGTCGAGGCCGGGCTCTTCAAGGCCGAGGTCGGCAAGGAACATTTCCTTTTCCTCGTCGTCGAGGTCGGCGATTTCCGACTCGATCGAGGCGCACAACGAGACCACTTCGGCTTTCTCGGCCGCGGCATGGGCGCGCACGGCATCGAGCAGCGGGTTGTCGGTGAAGCCGTTCTCGGCGACGTTGGCGACGTAAAGCACCGGTTTGGCGGTGATCAGGCAGAAAGGCTTGAGGCTGGCCCATTCCTCCTTCGACAGGTCGAGGGCACGCACGGCCTTGGCCTGGTCGAGCTGGGCGTAGCATTTTTCCAGCACGGCGACCAGGATCTTGGCCTCCTTGTCGCCGGAGCTGGCCGGGCGGCGGTAGCGGTTGAGCGCCTTTTCGACGGTGGCCATGTCGGCCAGCGCCAGTTCGGTGTCGATGACCTCGATGTCGCGCAGCGGATCGACTCCGCCGGAGACGTGCACCACATTGTCGTCGGCGAAGCAGCGCACGACGTGCACCACGGCATCGGTTTCGCGAATGTTGGCGAGGAACTGGTTGCCCAGGCCTTCACCCTTCGAGGCGCCGGCAACCAGGCCGGCGATGTCGACGAATTCGACGATGGCCGGCTGCATCTTCTGCGGCTTGACGATCTCGGCCAGCGCCTTCATCCGCTTGTCCGGCACTTCGACGATGCCGACATTCGGCTCGATGGTGCAGAACGGGTAGTTGGCCGCTTCGATGCCGGCCTTGGTCAGGGCGTTGAAGAGGGTGGATTTGCCGACGTTGGGCAGGCCGACGATGCCGCATTTCAAAGACATGGATTTTCCTAAGAGTTTGCCAACTAAACGGCTTTGCCGTGCAACTGTTGTTGGGCGCCGGCAAAGTCTCCGGCAGCGATTTTGGGCCAGGCCAGCAGGCAGCGGGCCAGCGCGTGTTCGATATCCGGCAGCTCTTCCTTGCGCGGCTGGTGCAGCACGAAATCGACCACCTGCTGCGCCAGGTTCAGCGTGCGCGGATGGCCGATGCCGAGGCGCAGGCGCCAGAAATCCGGCGTGCCGAGCTTGGCCTGAATGTCCTTCAGCCCATTGTGGCCGCCGTTGCCGCCGCCCTGCTTGAGGCGGATGCCACCGGGCGGCAGGTCGAGCTCGTCGTGGATGACCAGGATTTCGTTGGCCGGAATCTTGTAGAAGTTGGCCAGCGCGGCCACCGCCTGGCCGGAGCGGTTCATGAAGGTGGTCGGCTGCAACAGCCAGGTTTCACCGGCGCGAGCCGCCCGGCCGAAGAACTTGGCCTGCGGGGCGAGGCTGACCTTCAGCTTGTCGGCCAGCTGGTCGACAAACCAGAACCCGACGTTGTGCCGGGTGGCTTCGTATTCGGGGCCGGGGTTGCCGAGGCCGACGATCAGGCGGGGAGCGTTCATGGCTATAAGTGCGAAAAAGCCGCCGGCGGCATGAAGCCAGCGGCGGCCGTTCCTGCGGGGTGCCGGAGATTACTCGGCAGCAGCTTCGCCTTCGGCGGCTTCGGCAGAACCGCCCTTGCCGACGACGCCGACGACCACGTCGTCACCGGTGTGGTGGGCCAGCTTGACGCCCTTCGGCAGCTTGAGCTGGGACAGGTGAATGCTGTCGCCGATCTTCAATGCGGCGAGGTCGACTTCGATGAACTCGGGCAGGTCGCCGGCCAGGCACTGGACATCGACTTCGGTCATCACGTGGTTGACCAGGCCGCCGTTGAGCTTGACGCCCGGGGAGACTTCTTCGTTGACAAAGTGCAGCGGCACCTTGATGTGCAGTTCGTGCGTGGCATCGACGCGCTGGAAGTCGACGTGCAGGATTTGCAGCTTGTAGGCATGGCGCTGCGTATCGCGCAGCAGAACCTGTTCCTTCTTGCCGTCGACGACGAGGTTGATGACCGAAGAGTGGAAGGCTTCCTTCTTCAGCTTCAACAGCAGGTCGTTGTGATCAACTTCGATCGATTGGGCGGCAGCGGCGCCACCGTAAACGATGCCCGGCACCTTGGCAGCGCGACGCAGGCGGCGGCTCGCACCCGTTCCCTGCAGCGTACGCGCTTGCGCGATAAGTTCAAAAGTCATGGTGATACTCCAAAGTTTTTCCCGATCCGCGACCAGAAAGGGAAGGTTGAAAAAACGGTTATTAGTCGGTAGTCGTTAGTCACTAGCAAAACTGGCTAACAACTAATGACTACCTACTATCAACTAATCGATGAACAGCGACGAGACGGAGTCGTCGTTGCTGATCCGGCGTATGGTTTCGGCCATGATTTCGGCCACGGAAAGCTGGCGGATGCGCGGCGAGGCAGCGGCATCGTCACGCAGCGGAATGGTGTCGGTGACGACCAGGGCGTCGAGGTCGGACGAATTGACGCGCTCGACGGCCGGACCGGACAGCACCGGGTGGGTGCAGTAGGCGACAACCTTCTTGGCACCATTGGCCTTCAGCGCGGTAGCGGCTTTGCACAAGGTGCCGGCGGTGTCGACCATGTCGTCCATGATGATGCAGGTGCGGCCGTCGACCTCACCAATGATGTTCATCACTTCGGAGACATTGGCCTTTGGACGGCGCTTGTCGATGATCGCCAGGTCGCATTCGAGGCGCTTGGCCAGCGAACGGGCGCGGACGACGCCGCCGTGGTCGGGCGAAACGACCTGCGGGTTTTCGTAATTCTGCTTGCGGATGTCGTCGAGCAGGATGGGCAGGGCGTAGATATTATCGACCGGAATGTCGAAGAAGCCCTGGATCTGTTCGGCG
>CAIXSK010000050.1 GCA_903922075.1 uncultured beta proteobacterium
AAGATCATCCTGTCGTGCAAGGTTTCCAGCGTTCAGGATCTGATCGCCATCTACCGCGAACTGTCCAGGCGTGCTGATTACGCATTGCACCTCGGCTTGACCGAGGCTGGAATGGGTTCCAAGGGGATTGTTGCCTCCACCGCGGCGCTGTCGGTGCTGTTGCAGGAAGGCATCGGCGACACCATTCGTGTCTCGTTGACGCCAGAGCCTGGTGGTTCGCGTTCGCAGGAGGTCATCGTCGCCCAGGAAATCCTGCAGACGATGGGGCTGCGCGCCTTTACTCCGATGGTTGCGGCCTGTCCGGGCTGCGGTCGAACAACCAGTACTTTTTTCCAGGAACTGGCTGGCGAGGTGCAGGATTTCGTACGCGCCAAGATGCCGGAGTGGAAGCTTAAATACGATGGTGCAGAGAACATGACGCTGGCCGTCATGGGTTGCATTGTCAATGGCCCCGGTGAATCGAAGCATGCCAACATCGGTATTTCGCTACCGGGGACTGGTGAGGCCCCCTCGGCACCAGTTTACGAAGATGGCGTCAAGACGGTCACCCTCAAGGGCGACAATATCGCCAACGAATTCAAGCAGATCATCGAGCGCTACGTCGAGCGCACCTATACCAAGAAACTGAAGTCATGAGTCAAACCTTGCAAGCCGTCCGCGGGATGAACGATGTCCTGCCGGAGGAGGCTGAATTCTGGGAACTGTTCGAGGACACCATCCGTTCGTGGCTGAAGGGCTACGGTTATCGGCCGATCCGCATGCCCATCGTCGAACCGACGCCGTTGTTCAAACGTGCCATCGGCGAAGTGACCGACATCGTCGAAAAGGAGATGTATTCCTTCATTGACGGCCTGAACGGCGAAGCGCTGACCTTGCGCCCGGAAGGCACAGCCGGGTGCGTACGCGCCGTCATCGAGCACAACCTGGCGGCCCGCCAGACGCAGCGCCTTTACTATTTGGGCCAGATGTTCCGTCACGAGCGCCCGCAAAAGGGTCGCTACCGCCAGTTTCATCAGGTTGGCGTCGAGTCCTTTGGCATGCCGGGACCGGATATCGATGCCGAAATGATCCTGATGGGTGCCCGCCTGTGGGCCGATCTCGGTCTCGATGGTATCGAACTGCAACTCAACAGCCTCGGGCAATCGGACGAACGGGCTCAACACCGCGCGGCACTGATTGCCTATTTTGAACAAAACGCCGAACTGCTCGACGAGGATGCCAAGCGCCGCCTGCATACCAATCCGCTACGCATCCTCGATACCAAGAATCCCGCGATGCAGCATCTGTGTGCTACAGCGCCAAAGCTGATCGATTATCTCGGTGCCGATTCGCTGGCTCACTTCGAAGGCGTCCAGCGTGTGCTGCGCGATGCTGGTGTGCCCTATACGATCAATCCGCGCCTGGTGCGTGGTCTTGATTACTACAACCTGACCGTCTTCGAATGGGTAACCGACAAGCTTGGCGCCCAGGGTACGGTTTGTGCCGGCGGTCGCTACGACGGCTTGGTTGAGCAACTCGGTGGCAAGACTACACCGGCATGCGGTTTTGCCATGGGCGTCGAACGGCTGATCGCGCTGATCAAGGAATCCGGCGGCGAGCCGGCGGCGCCGGCACCCGATGTCTACCTCGTGCATCAGGGTGACGCGGCATCGCGTATGGCTTTCCGTGTCGCCGAAGGCTTGCGCGACCAAGGCATCAATGTCCTGCAGCATTGCGGCGGTGGCAGTTTCAAGTCGCAGATGAAAAAGGCGGATGGGAGCGGCGCAACGTTTGCGGTCATCATCGGCGATGACGAAGCGATGACCGGCGAAGCGCAGCTGAAGCCCTTGCGCGAGGAAGGCTCGGCGCAACTGAAACTGAAAATCGATGATCTGGCCGAGGCCATCATCGGACAACTGATTGATTTGGACGAAGAGGAATAAGCATGGCGCACTACGACCTCGAAGAACAGGAACAGATAGACACCCTGAAAACCTGGTGGAAGATGTATGGCAACCTGGTGACCGGCGTGGTGGTCGCGGCATCGCTGGGTGTCGTCGGCTGGCAGGGTTGGAACTGGTATCAGGCCGGGCAGTCCGGCAAGGCGGCGGCGATTTACGGCGTGCTCGAACAAGCGGCGGGTGCCGGTGATGCCCAAAAGGTCAAGGCCGCGGCGGGCGAACTGGCCGAGAAATTCGGCAGCACTGCCTACGCCTCGCTCGGCGCGATGCTCGCCGCCAAGCAGTCATTCGACGCGGGTGACCTGAAAACGGCCAAGACCCAGTTGACCTGGGTTGCCGAAAACGGCAAGGACGAAATCAGGGATCTTGCCCGTCTGCGTCTGGTTGCCGTGCAACTCGACGAGCAGGCCTATGACGAGGCGCTCAAGCAGCTCGACGTCAAGCATGCACCGGCGCTCGACGTACGTTTTCTGGAATTGAAAGGCGATGCCCTGAGCGCGCAGGGCAAGAAAGCCGAAGCTCGCGCTGCCTACAAGTCAGCTCTGGACAAGATGGCCGACAAGCCGGGAGCTGGGCGCGAACTGCTGCAGCAGAAGCTCGACAGCCTGGGCGAGGCCGCCTGATGTCCCGTCAGCTGCTCGCCCTTTTTGCCGCAGCCGGTTTGTTGCTGGGTGGCTGCGCCACGGTCTCGGATACGTTCGATTCGATCAATCCGTTCTCCAGCGCCGGCCCAAAAATGGCCCCTTTGCCCCCCCTGACCGTAGCATTTGAGGTAAGCACGCAGTGGTCGGCCAGTATCGGCAAGTCGGGTGACTACACCTTCGTGCCGGCCGTCGTCGACAAGAAGGTTTTCGTCGCCGGGCAGAATGGGATGATCAGCCGACTCGAAGACGGCAAGGTGATTTGGAAAATCGATGCCGGTCAGCCCTTATCCGCAGGGGTCGGGGCCAATGGCCGACTGGTCGTTGTCGGAACTCCCAAAGGCGAAGTCCTGGCGTTTTCAGCCGAAGATGGCAAGGCCTTGTGGAAAGCACGGGTTTCGAGCGAGGTCCTGGCTGCGCCGGTTGTTGGCGACGACGGTGTTGCCGTAAAAAGCGGTGACAATCAGGTCTTTCTTTTTGACGCTGGTGATGGTGGCCGCAAGTGGGTCTACCAGCGGGCGACGCCGTCGCTGTCGGTGCGCGCTGCCGGCTCGCCGGTATTTGCCGACCGCTACCTCTTCGTCGGCTATCCAGGTGGCAAGCTGGTTGCGCTGTCGCTGCAGAACGGTGCGCCGATCTGGGAAGGAGCAGTTGCTCTGCCCAAGGGGGCTACCGAGCTTGATCGGGTGGCCGATATCGTCGCCTCGCCGGTCGTTGACGGGCGCCAGATATGTGCCGTAGCGTTTCAGGGGCGTGTCGCCTGTTTCGACATGGGACAGGGTGGAGCCATGATCTGGTCCAAGGATATTTCTTCGGTGGCCGGTTTGATCATGGATGGACGTTACCTGTTTGTCGCAGATGACAAGGGTGTCGTTTACGCTCTGGATCGATCCTCGGGCAGCAGCCTGTGGAAGCAGGACAAGTTGAAAAATCGCCGCCTTTCCGCACCAGTGGTTCGTCGTGGCCTGGTCGCCGTGGCCGATGCAGAAGGCATCGTGCATTTCCTGTCGCGTGAAGACGGCAGCTTCGCAGCTCGCCAGAAAACTGATGGCACGCCGGTCCGCGCGCCTCTTCAAATGCTCGGCTCGGCCGTGCTGGTGCAGACCAGCGGCGGCAGTGTGAGCGCAATCGAGGCGCAATGAAACCTACGCTCGTCCTAGTTGGCCGTCCTAATGTCGGCAAGTCCACGCTTTTCAACCGCTTGACCAAGTCGCGCGATGCCATCGTCGCCGACATGCCGGGTTTGACGCGCGACCGCCACTATGGTCACGGCAAGCTGGGTAAGAAGCCCTATCTGGTCGTTGATACCGGCGGCTTCGAGCCGCTGGTCAAGGAGGGCATCCTGCATGAGATGGCCCGTCAGACCGAGCAGGCGATCGCCGAAGCCGATGCCGTCATTTTCGTGGTCGATGGCCGCACCGGCCTGACACCCCACGACAAGGAAATCGCCAACAAACTGCGGCGCATTGATCGTCCGGTATTCGTCGCAGTCAACAAGGCGGAAGGTATGAATTCCGGCATGGTCGAGGCTGATTTCCATGAACTTGGCCTGGGCGAGCCCAATGCCATTTCCGCCGCGCATGGCGAAGGTGTGCGCGGGCTGGTCGAAATGGCGTTGGAGAGTTTTTCCGAGCCGGAAGATGATGAATGGCACTCCGATGCCGTACGCGTTGCCATCGTTGGCCGCCCCAATGTCGGCAAGTCCACACTGATCAATACCCTGCTCGGCGAGGAGCGGGTCATCGCTTTCGATGCGCCGGGTACGACCCGCGATTCGATCGAGATTGATTTCGAGAAAGGCGGTCGCAAGTACGTGCTCGTCGATACTGCCGGCATGCGCAAGCGGGGGAAAGTTTTTGAGGCCATCGAGAAGTTCTCGGTGGTCAAGACCTTGCAGTCCATCGAGGATGCCAACGTGGTCATCCTGATGGTTGACGCCCAAGCCGACGTTTCCGATCAGGACGCGCACATCGCCGATTTTGTGGTGCAAAGCGGCCGTGCGCTGGTGGTAGCGGTCAATAAGTGGGACGGTCTGGATGCCTACACCCGCGAACAGACCCGGCAGATTCTGCAGCGTAAGCTGAAATTCCTCGAGTTTGCCAAGTTCCACTTCATTTCAGCGCGCGACAACATTGGCCTCGACAACCTGTTCCGTTCGGTCGACTCAGCCTATGCCGCGGCGATGGCCAAACTGACCACGCCGCGCCTGACCCGCGTGCTGATCGATGCCGTGGCCAAACAGGCGCCCGCCAAGCATGGCCTGTTCCGGCCCAAACCGCGCTATGCCCATCAGGGTGGTTCGAATCCGCCGATCGTTGTCATCCATGGCAGTGCCGTTGAACATATTACCGACAGCTATCGCCGTTATCTTGAGCATACTTTCCGCGAAGCCTTCAAATTGCAGGGAACACCGTTGCGGATTCAGTTTGTCTCTGGAAAGAACCCATTCGCCGACAAAGACAAGAAATAATCTGCAAATTTTTTGGCATCACCCCATAATTTTGGGTACATTAGGACCCTCATAACAACTACCACCATGGAGTCCACACCATGAGCAACAAAGGGCAACTTTTACAAGACCCCTTCCTCAACGCTCTCCGTCGCGAGCATGTTCCCGTCTCAATCTACCTGGTGAACGGGATTAAACTGCAGGGCCAGGTTGAGTCCTTCGATCAGTACGTCGTGCTGCTCAAAAACACGGTTACCCAGATGGTCTACAAGCACGCCATCTCGACGGTGGTTCCGGCTCGTCCGGTCAACCTCCAGCAGGAACAGGCTGCCGAATAATCGACACCTCTCCAGCGGCCCGCCTCACTGGCGGGTGCGCGCTTCTTACTCCCGGAAACGCCCATGATTGAACGACCCGCCGCCGGTGAACGCGCGGTGATCGTTCAGCTTGACTTCGGTCAGCTTGATCTCGACGATCAACTGGAAGAGGTCCGCTTGCTGGCTGAATCGGCTGGCGGAGTGGTTGTGGCGGAGGTGGGCGGTCGGCGGCAGAGTCCCGACCCAAAGACCTATGCTGGCAAGGGCAAGGTCGACGAAATAAGCGCGATGATCGCGGCGACCGAAGCGGATCTGGTGATCTTCAACCATGAATTATCCCCGGCGCAGCAGCGTAATCTGGAACGTTCGTTGCAGTGTCGGGTGATCGACCGTACCAGCCTGATTCTCGATATTTTCGCGTTGCGTGCTTCCAGCGCCGAAGGCAAGCTGCAGGTTGAACTGGCTCAGCTCGAACATCTGGCCACCCGTCTGGTTCGCGGGTGGACTCACCTGGAGCGGCAGCGGGGCGGCATCGGTATGCGCGGGCCGGGTGAAAAGCAGTTGGAAACAGATCGCCGCCTGCTCGGCAATCGCGTCAAGTTGTTGAAGGAACACCTGGGAAAACTGTCGCGGCAACGTGGCGTGCAGCGCAAGGCAAGGATGCGTGGTGATGTCCTGAGCGTTTCGTTGGTTGGGTACACCAATGCCGGCAAGTCGACCCTGTTCAATGCGCTGACCCATGCTGGCGTCTTTGCGGCCAATCAGTTGTTTGCGACGCTCGATACGACATCGCGTAAATTGTGGATCGAGGGCGCTGGAAATATCGTCATTTCAGATACTGTCGGTTTTATCCGCGATCTGCCGCACTCACTGGTCGATGCTTTCCACGCCACTCTTGAAGCGGCGACCGATGCCGATCTTCTTTTGCATGTGGTGGACAGCGCCAGCCATGCTCGTGACGAGCAAGTCAGCGAGGTTGACAAGGTGCTTGCAGAAATTGGTGCCGATACCGTCAGGCAGGTCATCGTATGGAACAAGATCGACCTCACCGATGCCTCGTCGGGAGTCGAGCGGGACGAATATGGTAATATCGCGCGCGTTCGCATCAGTGCGCGTTCCGGAGAGGGTCTCGATTTGCTGCGTGAATCGCTGGCCGAATATGCAATAGCCAAGACTCAGGCTCGAAAAAAGGCCCTGATCGAAGCTGAACGAGAAGCACAACACGATCACATCTACTGAATCCCCGACATCCATGATCCCGACCCTAGGTATTTTCATGTCGCTCAACGACCCGCAGTGGGGCAACCGTGGCAGCAACGACGGTGACAAACCCAACGGCAATGGTCCGCGCCGACCCAATGATGGCCCGCCGGACCTCGAAGAGCTCTGGCGCGATTTCAACCGCAAATTGTCCGGAATGTTCGGTAACAAAGGCGGCGGTGGTGGCGGCAACGGTGGCGGTGATGGTCCGCGCATGCCGCAAATCGATTTCAATCCGCGTTTCCTCGGCGGCGGCATAGGATTGCTGCTCGGCCTGGCCGTGGTGGTCTGGCTGGCCTCCGGTTTCTATATCGTCGATGCTTCGCAGCGCGGTATTGTGCTGCAATTTGGCAGCTTCAAGGAGGCGACCGAGCCAGGCTTGCGCTGGCGCCTTCCGTACCCGGTTCAGTCGCACGAACTGGTCAATTTGACCGGCGTGCGCACCCTTGAGATCGGCTACCGTGGCAGCGAGCGCAACAAGGTGCTCAAGGAAGCCCTGATGCTGACCGACGACGAGAATATCGTGAACATCCAGTTCGCGGTCCAGTACATCCTCAAAGATCCGGTCGAATACCTGTTCAACAACCGTCATCCGGACGAAGCGGTGATGGGGGCGGCTGAAACCGCCGTGCGCGAAATTGTCGGCAAGAGCAAAATGGACTATGTGCTCTATGAGGGTCGCGAACAGATCGCAACCCAGGCCGCCAAACTGATGCAGGACATTCTCGACCGCTACCAGAGCGGCATCCTGATCTCGAAAGTCACGATGCAGAATGCGCAACCGCCGGAGCAGGTGCAGGCGGCATTCGACGATGCGGTCAAGGCCGGACAAGACCGCGAGCGCCAGAAAAATGAAGGTCAGGCCTACGCCAATGATGTGATTCCGAAGGCCAAGGGGACGGCTGCCAGGCTTCTCCAGGAAGCTGACGGTTATAAGCAGCGCGTCATTCAGTCTGCCGAAGGTGATGCATCCCGCTTCAAGCAGGTGCTGACCGAATATGCCAAAGCCCCGGAAGTGACCCGCCAGCGCATGTATCTTGAGACCATGCAGCAGATTTATGCCAACACCAGCAAGGTCATGGTTGACGCCAAGGGGCAGGGTAATTTGCTCTATCTGCCGCTCGACAAGCTGATGCAGGCTGCCAGCGCTACGCCCGCCGCGCAAGCCGCTCCAGAGGCATCGATCGCACCGTCGACAGCGCGGCCGGCAGCCCCCTTGTCCGCCGAAGCGCCGCCCCAACTGGAAAGCGCGCCCAAGGTTGGTGGTGGTTCATATTCTTCGAGTTCGCGCGATGGCTCGCTGCGTTCGCGTGATCGGGAGGGACGTTGATGAATCAGCGCATCAATTTGCTGGGTGCTGTCATCGCCACCGTACTGGTGGTCATGGCAATGTCGATTTTTACTGTGGATCAGCGTCAGTTCGCCGTGGTTTTCCAGCTAGGGGAAATGAAGCGGGCGATTGCCGAACCGGGCCTCTACTTCAAGGTTCCGATGATCCAGAACGTACGCTATTTTGAAAAGCGTATCATCACCCTGGACAATGCCGAGCCAGAGCGTTTCATCACTTCCGAAAAGAAAAACGTTCTGGTCGATTCTTACATCAAGTGGCGCATTGTTGATCCGCAGTTGTATTACATCTCGGTCGGTGGCGACGAGTCGCGGGCCAAGACGCGCCTGAACCAGACCGTTAACGCTGGTTTGCGCGAAGAGTTCGGCAAGCGCACCGTCCATGACGTGGTGTCCGGTTCGCGCGACAAGATCATGGATCAGATGCGTGAAAAGGCCGATACCGATGCGCGCAAGATCGGCGTTCAGATTGTTGATGTCCGCCTGAAGCGTGTCGAGTTGCCGACCGAAGTCAGTGAGGCTGTCTATCGCCGCATGGAGGCCGAGCGGAAGCGGGTCGCCAACGAACTGCGCTCTGAAGGTTCTGCCGAGGCCGAAAAGATTCGTGCCGACGCCGATCGTCAGCGGGAGGTCATCGTTGCCGAGGCTTATCGCGACGCCCAGAAGATCAAGGGCGAAGGCGATGCCAAGGCGACCAGCACCTACGCCCAAGCATTCGGGCAAAATCCCGAGTTTTATGCCTTCTACCGTAGCCTTGAGGCTTATCGTGGCAGCTTCAAGAGCAAGAGTGACGTGCTGGTGGTCGAGCCGAATTCCGAATTCTTCAAATACATGAAGAGCACGGGGCGTGGAAACGACAAGGGTAAATGACCTCCACCCTTCTCCTGGCCTTCGCGCTGATGCTGGTGCTCGAAGGTGCCATGCCGTTTATAGCGCCGGCGGCCTGGCGTGAAACCTTTCGCCGTCTCATTCAATTTTCGGATGGGCAAATCCGCTTCGTCGGCCTTACGTCGATGCTGATTGGCTTGATCCTTCTGATTCTTTTCTCATGAACTGGTTGTTACCTGAATATCTTGCCGATGCCCTGCCTGCTGAGGCGGCACGCATTGAACGCCTGCGCCGCACGGTGCTCGACCACTTTCGCGGCCGCGGCTTCGAGCTGGTCATGCCGCCGATGCTGGAGTATCTCGAATCGCTGCTGACCGGTGCCGGGCAGGACCTCAAACTGCGGACCTTCAAGCTGGTCGATCAGCTTTCCGGTCGGACCATGGGGGTTAGGGCCGACATTACGCCGCAAGCTGCGCGTATCGATGCGCATCTGCTCAATCATCAAGGCGTGACTCGCCTCTGTTACTGCGGCAGCGTGCTGCATACTTTGCCGGCGAGCATTTCGGCCGGCCGCGAGCCGGTGCAGATCGGCGCCGAGCTTTATGGTTATGCCGGCATCGGGGCCGACTTGGATGTCGTTCGCCTGATGGCCGGTGCCTTTGAAAAGATCAAGCTGCCGATTGGGCGCATCGATCTCGGCCATGTCGGCATTTTTCGTGCGCTGGCTGAAGCAGCCGGCTTGCCGCAAGAGGCCGAAGACAATGTATTGAGCCTGCTTCAGGCCAAGGACGTGCCGGGTTTGGCTGAAGCTTGCATCGACGTGCCGTCGCCCTATCGCGAAGCCCTTCAACGCCTGCCGCAACTGTATGGCGGCGCCGAGGTGCTTGACCGCGCGGCTGCCGAATTGCCACCGTTGCCGGCAATCTCCGCCGCACTGGACGGCCTGCGCCACCTGCTGGTCGGCGCGCCGGAACTGCCTTTTTCGATCGATCTTTCCGACCTGCGCGGCTACCACTATCACAACGGCGTGGTCTTCGCTGCCTACTGCGATGGCTATCCGGCCGCGATCGCTCTCGGCGGGCGCTATGACGGTGCTGGCAAGGCTTTTGGCCGGGCCCGTCCGGCCACCGGTTTCTCAATGGATCTGCGCGAAGTGGCGCGTCTGGCGCCAGCCGGCAAGCCAATCGGCGCGATCCTGGCGCCGCATGCCGGACACGACTCGCGTCTCGCCGCTCATCTCGCCGCACTGCGCGAACAGGGCGAGATCGTTGTCGAACTGCTGCCCGGCGAGATGGCCTGCGAAGGCCCGATCTGCGACCGCAAACTGGCGCTGGTCGGAGAACACTGGATTATTGAAGCAATACAAGAGGATTAAGAAAAATGGCCAAGAATGTCATCGTGGTGGGCACCCAGTGGGGCGACGAAGGTAAGGGCAAGATCGTCGACTGGCTCACCGATCACGCCAAAGGCGTGGTTCGTTTTCAGGGTGGCCACAATGCCGGTCACACGCTGGTTGTCGGCGAACAGGTGTACAAGCTCAATCTGGTGCCCTCGGGCATCGTGCGCGATGGTGTCGACTGTTACATCGGCAATGGCGTCGTGCTCGACGTCCATCACCTGATCTCCGAGATCGCCGAGCTGGAAAAGGGGGGCATCGATGTTCGTTCGCGCCTGAAAATCAGCCCGGGATGCCCGCTGATCCTGCCTTACCATTCCGCCATCGACAAGGCGCGCGAAGCCGCCAAGGCCGGCGACAAAAAGATCGGCACGACTGGCAAGGGTATCGGCCCGACCTATGAGGACAAGGTGTCCCGCCGTGGCTTGCGCGTTTATGATCTGTTTCATCCCGAGCGCTTTGCCGAGAAATTGAGGGAAGTGCTGGAATACCACAACTTTGTGCTGACCCAGTATTTCAAAGCCGATCCGGTGGATTTTCAGACCGTCTACGATCAGGCGATGGCCGATGCCGAAGTGATCAAGCCGATGGTCGTCGATGTTTCCGCAGCCCTGTATGACGCCCACAAGGCCGGCCACAACATGCTGTTCGAAGGCGCTCAGGGCACGCTGCTCGATATCGACCACGGTACCTATCCGTTCGTTACCTCGTCTAACTGCGTCGCTGGCCAGGCAGCAGCCGGTGCCGGTATTGGCCCGGGCATGCTGCACTACGTGCTGGGCATCACCAAGGCTTACTGCACCCGTGTCGGTGGTGGTCCGTTCCCGAGCGAACTGGATATCGATACCGAAGGCACGCCGGGGCACCAGATGTTCTCGGTGGGCAAGGAATTCGGTACGGTGACCGGCCGCAAGCGCCGCTGTGGCTGGTTCGATGCGGCATTGCTGCGTCGTTCGGCCCGGATCAACGGCTTGACCGGGCTGTGCATCACCAAGCTCGACGTGCTCGACGGTCTCAAGGAGATCAAGATCTGCACCGGCTACAAGCTGGGCGACAAGGTGGTCGATCTGTTGCCGATCGGGGCCGATGAGGTCGCTCGTTGCGAGCCGATCTATGAAACGATGCCGGGTTGGGAGGGGACGACTTTCCGCGTTAAGCGCTGGGAAGATCTGCCGGTGAATGCCCAGGTCTATCTGAACCGTCTGGAGCAACTCTGCGAAGTGCCGGTCGCCATCGTGTCGACCGGCCCCGAGCGCGACGAGACCATCCTCAAGCAACATCCGTTCAAGTAAGAACAGAAGGAATGCTTTGGTCACGGGCCCGAAAGGGCCCGTTTTCATTTTCAGCGGGCCGGTACAGCCTGCCAGCCTTCTGGACAGGCGTCGGTGTAGGGGTAGTACTGGCCGGATGAGCCGCAGTAATACCAGGTGTCGTAGCCGACCTGCGGCATCGGACGGGGTGGGGCGTTATAGACCGGGGCCGGGGCGTAATAGTTTTGCGAGGCCATGGCGGCGCCGATGGCCAATCCGGTAATGGCCAGCACGGCAGCCGGACCGACCCAGCTGCCACCACTGTGATGGTGGCCATGATGGCGATGACCGCCATGATGGCGACCCCAATCCGCCTGGGCGGAGGTGGTTGCTGTCAGGGCCAGGGTGGCGGCGATGCAGAGGGCGGCAATCTTTTTCATGGTTCGACTCGTTGTGTCGTTTGGACAAGTCGAATAACGCACTACCCACACCGGCCGACTACCTGCGGCAGGTGCTCAAGTGTTAGCAATTGTTACCGCGGGACGCTCGGGGCGGTGCTGTGAGACAATGCGTGGCGTTTGGCCAGCCGATCGTGTTGATCGGCAGTCAGAACCCGGCGGCAGAAATGAAAAAAGGCCTTGTATGAACAAGGCCTTCTGTCAAAATCGCTGGTGCCCAGGAAGGGACTCGAACCCCCACGGAGTTACCCGCTAGTACCTGAAACTAGTGCGTCTACCAATTCCGCCACCTGGGCACAGGTGCGAAGAGCCGCTATTATAGAGAAAGAACAAGAGATGTCA
>CAIXSK010000051.1 GCA_903922075.1 uncultured beta proteobacterium
CGGTTGCGACCATGAGAAGAGGGGCTGGAGCCGGCCAGCCAGCGGTGGGGCAGGCCATCGTTCGCAGCGATAGCGCCACGACACCCGGGCCGGCAACGCCGCCGGTGCCGACAGGGCCCTCGATCCATTCGACAAAAGCCACCGGATTGTCACCGCTGCAACTGGCAACCGTGATCAGCAATCTACCTCCCGGGCAATGGTTCGAAATATCAGGATCGGCAATGGAAGGGGTCAAAGCCGACGCCTGCAGGCTCAAGGAGATTCGTGAGGCCTACGAGCGCGTAATCAAGGACATGGCCGGCTGTAATTCGGACCGGATGATGTCGTATAGCGGTGGCGCCTACGATTCGAAACGGCATCGTCTGATGGTCTGGGGGGGAGGGCATTCCACTTATGCCGGAAACGAGTTGTACGCATTTGATCTGTCCGCTGCAAAGTGGATCAGAGTGACCGAGCCATCGCCGCCGGTGCTTGAAAATGCACTTGATGCCGAACGGAAGGTCATGCAGCCGCAATCTCCACATTGGCATGATTCGAAATTTCCCCCTGCGCCGATCTCGGTACACTCCTACGATCAACTGGAGTATCTCCCGGATCAGGACGTGTTTTTTGCGGCGGGTGGTGCGACATACAGCGCCAATGGATATGCGAGCGGACTGGTCTGGCTCTTTGATCTGAACCGGTCGGATGCCAGCGGCTGGTCACAGGCGCCGATGCCGGGCAAGGCTTATGGTTTGTTTGAATTCAACATGTCAACCGCATATGACCCGGTTTCCGGGCGGGTCTTGATGCGTGGTTATTCGGAGGCCGGTAGTTTTGATCCTTCGGCAAGAACCTGGAATATCACACAGCGCAAGCTGCGCTCCCGTGGCTTGGGTACCGTTGGTGAAATTGATCCCAAGAGACGGGTGTTTATCGTCATTGGCGGGGGGAGTGCAGAGCTGTACCGCATTAGTCCAAGCGGTGAGTTCGGGGAAATGCAGGCACTCGTGACATCAGGCGACAAGGAGATCGAGCAGTGTTACGCGCCTGGCCTGACATTCGACACAAAGGCCGATCGCTTCGTGGCCTGGTGTGGAAAAGGTGAAGTCTATTCCTTGAATCTGGAAAAACGCCTTTGGGTGAAACATGTGCCAAAAAGTGGCGTAGTCCCTCCGGACCCGGCCGATACGCCGGGTATCCGGGGCACCTACGGTCGCTTTCGATATATGCCGGAATACAACGCCTTCGTTCTGGTAAGCGGAATGCGCAGCAATGTGTTCGTTTACCGTCTGGCCGACGATAAAGGGCGCATTCCTTAAAGTCCGCCGGAGTTGCCTGATTTATTCCGCATTGCTTTCCGGTTGCGGTTGCGCCTGGGGGGCTTCTACTGACGGAGCAGGATTGGTGCGCTCGACCCATTTGCCTGCCTTTTGCAGCTTGCTTCGCAGCCCCGGAAAACTATAGCCTGCAGCGTAGGCTTCATGGGCGGCAGCTAATGCCTTGTCGTACTCCTTGGCTTCGAAGTAGCCGAGTCCCAGGTTGTAAACGACATTTACCGTTCGGGTTTCGGCGCTGTTAACTTTGTCGAATTGTTCCATCGCCAAAGTTTTTTCGCCTTTCTTGAGCAGCCAGAAACCATACATGATGGCAACCTGCATGTCGTCCGACTTGAAGCGGACGGCACGATCGAACCAGCAATCCAGCGGATAGCGGGCACCTTTGGGTTGGTC
>CAIXSK010000052.1 GCA_903922075.1 uncultured beta proteobacterium
GCCGGAAAATCCATTCGGTCAGCCACAGGCTGAAATAGGTGGCGAACCAGGCGAAAACGGTGTCGGACAGGAAATGGCCGCCGGCCGACATGCGGGTGATGGCGAGCAGGGCGCCGGTGACCAGGCTGGCCAGCAGCCAGCGGCGACGGATGGCCGGGGCGGCCAGCCAGCCGAAGGCCATGACGAAGGATGCGGTGGCGACGTGGCCGCTGACGAAGGAGCAGTTCTTCGGGCATTGGTCGCTGATCACGAAGGCCGGGGTGAACTGCCGGGGGCCGCCGAAGGCCTCGACGGTTTGCGGGCGGGCGCGGCCCCAGTAATTCTTCAGCCCGGCATCGACGAGCAGCACCGGGCCGAGCAGGGCGGCGGCGAGCGTGAAGCCGAGAATGGCCCGGCGGCTGCGCAGCCAGACGAAGCGGGGCAGGCAACCGAGCAGCAAGCCCAGGGCGAGGATCGCCAGCAGGCTCTGGCCGGCCGGCGGAACGCCGAGATACAGCCATTGCAGCACGGCCGGCTGGCCGCGGTACAACAGCCATCGACCATCGGCGCCGAAGAAAAGGCGGCTGGCGGCGATATCGATCTGTGGCCAGGCGACGAACAGGATAGCCAGCAGCACGAAGACCGCGCCGGCCAGGCGTAGCTCAGTAACCCTTGAATTCATGCAGCAGGTAGACGTCCATGTCGCGGGAAGTCGCGGTGTCGAGCGGGGCCTTCAGCGTGGCGAGTTTTTCGACGCCGGCGAAGCGGGCCGAGAATCCGTCACCCACGGGCTTCTGGGTGATCAGCAGGGCGTCCTTGCCGATCCACGGGCGCAGGTCGGTGGTCAGCTTGTAGTGGTCGCTGGGTGCGCCGGAAGGGTTCCAGCTGGCGGCCGCCGGCTGCAGATCGCGCAGTTCGTAGAGCATGTGGGCGAGCAGGGTGCGGTTGTCGGCGACCAGCACAGCCTTGGGGTTGGCGACGAGGAGGGGGCGAAGCTGGCGGCCGAGTTCGTCCCACCCCTGGGCGCGTTTGTAAGGGTTCAGCTTGGCCGGGTTTTTCAGGCCGAGCGCGGGGTTCAGTTGCGGCCAGTGATAAACCAGGCCGACGACTGCGACGTTGAAGGCGATGCCGGCGATCAGCCAATTCAGTTTGCCTCGCTGCAGCAGCCAGGCGACGGCGGCGATGGCGGTCGGCGCGAAAGCGGGGGCGGCCCAGTTGGCGTTGGCGCCGCCCTTGATGGCCTGGACCGAAACCACGGCCCACAGCGGCAGGGCGAACCAGAGTAGCAGGCGGGTGTTGGCGTCGCCCCAGCTTTGCCGGGCGCGCAGCAGCATCAGCGCGAAAACGCTGCCGAGCACCGGGCCGAAGGCCAGCCATTGGGCGGCCCAGAACTCGCCGAACGAGGCCAGTCCGCCGCCCGATTTTCTTTCCAGTGTGATGTAGGCGGTGTGCTTCAGGGTCGGAAAATCGTGGGCGATGTTCCAGGCAATGTTCGGCGACAGGATCAGCAGGGCCAGCAGCGCGGCGAGCCAGGGCTTGGCCGAGGCCAGCCGGGCGCGGTGGAAAAAGACCAGGTGCAGGAAGGCGGCGCCCAGCCAGGCGGCCATCGTGTATTTGGACAGCAGGCCGAGGCCGCAGACCAGGCCGAGCAGCAGCCAGTCGCCCCAGGCGTCGCTGTCCAGCGCGCGCAGGTAGGACCACAAGGCGAGCGCCCAGAACAGGGTGAGCAGCGCGTCGGTGGAGACGAACAGGCCGAGCCAGGCGAACATCGGCAGGGTCAGCACGGCGAGGGCCGACCAGAAGGCGACGCGCTCGTCGTAGAGACGGCGGCCGATGGCGTAGCAGACGCCGGCGGCCAGCGGGTAGCAGAGCATGGCCAGCGCCTTGACGCCGAGCAGGCCGTCGCCGAACAGCGCCGTCGACAGCCAGATCAGCGCGGCGATGCCGGGGGGCTTGGAGAAGTAGCCCCAGTCGAGATTCTGCGCCCAGGTCCAGTATTGCGCTTCATCGACGTAGAGCGTGATGCCCAGTTGCGGCACGACCCAGAAACGCCAGGCGAGCAGGGCGGCCGTCAGGCCCAGCAGAAATTTCGTTTTTGGGCAAAAAAACGGGCTTACCGTAGCATTCATGCCGCTTTGTGCCAGCCTTCGTCAGCCGCCAGCGGGCGCTCCGGCCGGGCCGAGTAGGAGCGGATGGTGCCCGACTCGAAATAGATGCGGGCGAGCAGTTCGGCCAGCACGCCGGTGGTGATGAAATGCACGCCGGCAATCAGGCCGCCGATGCCGACGATCAGCAGCGGCCGGCCGCCAATCGACTCGCCGAGCCCGAATTTGACCCAGGCCAGCCAGGCCAGCACCAGCCCGGACAGCGCCGTCAGGCCAAGGCCGATGCCGCCGAAGAAGTGGCCGGGCCGGGCGCGGAAACGCATGAAGAAATAAACGGCGACGAGGTCGAGAATGACCCGGAAGGTGCGCGAAATACCGTACTTGGAGACGCCGGCCGTGCGCGCGTGGTGGGTCGTTGGCTCCTGCGCGATGCGGCGCGGCGTCGTCACCGTGGCCAGCCAGGCCGGGATGAAGCGGTGCATTTCGCCGTACAGGCGGACACTCTTGATCACGCTGCCGCGGAAAGCCTTCAGGCTGCAGCCGTAGTCCTTCAAATGGACGCCGGTCATCCGGGCGATCAGGCGGTTGGCGATCTTCGACGGAATCTTGCGCAGGAACAGGCCGTCCTGGCGGTTCTGGCGCCAGCCGGCGACCAGGTCGAGGTCTTCGTTCAACAGCCGGGCGACCATGCGCGGGATGTCGACCGGATCGTTCTGCAGGTCGCCGTCCATGGTCACGATGACATCGCCGCGCGCCGCGTCGATGCC
>CAIXSK010000053.1 GCA_903922075.1 uncultured beta proteobacterium
ATCGTTTCCCTGCAAACCCAGCTCGCCGATTCAGTCGGTTCCTGGGTAACGGTGATCATGGGCGTCATCTTCGTGATCTGCGTCCTCAGCTTCCGCCGCGGCATCGTCGGCGAGCTGCAGGCACTGATCAAGCGCTCCGGCGTCAACTGACGCCGGCTGCGCGCCAGGAAGGACCTACAGCGCCACCTTCAGCTGTTTGACGAAGGACTGGCTGGTGGCGCCCAGCTCCTCGACCAGCATCTGGTTGAACGAGGTATTGTCGACGACGACTTCATAATCCTTGGCCACATTGGCGCCGGCCTTGATCGCCCCGGCGATGCCACCGGTGACCAGGCCGAGGGCAATGCCACCGACCGTATCGGCGGTACGCAGGGCCTTGCCGCCGGTGCTGGTGATTTCGTTCATTTCACCGACCGTCTTGCTGCTGGCCAGCGCTTCGCTGAGGGAAATCTTGCTCTGCTCGCCTTCCGGCGAATAGACGACAAAGCGATTGACGTAGGAGGGCAGGGACAGCGAGGCCTTGCTGTCGACGCTCTTGCCGACCCAGAAGCCCTTGGTCGTCGTCAGCATGGTCGGGACCACGGTGAAGCGGACCTTCAGCACATGGGCGTCGAGTTTTTTGGCCAGTGCGAACTCGGCGTTCTGGACGCCGGCCGTCGCGAAGCCGGACGAGAATTTGCTGCCGAAAGTCATGTACAGGTCTTCCGGCGCCTTGCCGCTGAACAGGCTCTTGCGGAAGACGTTCTGCTCGTTCTGGATCAGCATCGGCACGCCGGCCGTGCCCAGATAGAGGCCCTTGCCGGCCTTGGCGTCTTCCTCGTGCGGAGTCGGCTTGGCGGCCTCGACGATGGTCTTGTATTCCGCAAGCTCCTGCAGCTTTTCCGGCGGTACGACCTCGATCCCGGCCGCTTCGAGCTGGCTTAGCAGTTGGCGGTAATAGTTGTCCACCAGCGGCTGCCAGCTGGCGGCGTCGTGGCCCTTCAGCGTCACGCTGACCGAATTCGGCTTGCCCGAGATCAGGTTGCCGAGGTCGCCGCCTTCGCTGGCTTTCAGGTAGGTCAGAATCTCGACGCTGAACGAGGTGACGGCGACCCGTTTCAGGGTCTTCAGGTATTCCGGGTTGTCGGTCTGGACGGAATTGGTGGCGGGTTCATCGGCCTGCAAGACAGGGGTGGCCAGCAAGCCGGCCAGCGCGAAGGCGATGCAGATTTTCTTCATTTCAGGGTCCTGGCAAATAGAATGGACCGGCGGCATCGCCGCCGGTCCCCTCGGTCATCCGTGGGGCATGCCAGTGTAATTGCCGGGGCGGTGCCCGGGCAAGCCTGCGGCTTGCCGCGGACCTTTCTTACAGCAGCGGCGCCAGCCAGTATTCGGCTTCCTGAATCTTCATCCGCTTGCGGGCGGCCCAGTCTTCCAGCTGGTCGCGGCCGATTTTCGGGATGGCGAAGTAGGCGGCGGCCGGATGGCCGATGTAGAAACCGGACACCGCAGCGGCCGGGGTCATGGCGCAGGATTCGGTCAGTTGCATGCCGGCATTGGCCGGGGCGTCGAGCAGGGCGAACAATTCCCGCTTGGCGGTGTGGTCCGGGCAGGCCGGGTAGCCGGGGGCGGGGCGGATGCCCTTGTATTGCTCGGCAATCAGCTCATTGTTGTTGAACGCTTCATCGCTGGCATAGCCCCAGTAATTGGTACGAATCTGCAGGTGCAGCCATTCTGCTGCCGCTTCGGCCAGCCGGTCGGCCAGCGACTTGAGCATGATCGCCGAGTAATCGTCGTTGGCTGCCTCGAAGGCGGCAACCCGCTCATCGATGCGGTGCCCGGCGGTGACGGCAAAGGCGCCGACGTAGTCGTTGTCGCCGATGAAGTCGGCCAGCGCCATGTTGAAGCGGCCTGTCGGCTGCTTGTGCTGCTGGCGCAGGCCGACCCAGCGGGTCAGTTCGGTCGTCCGGCTTTCGTCGCTGTAGATGATGATGTCTTCGTTCTCGGCCCGGGCCGGGTAGAGGCCGAAGACGGCGCGCGCGCTGAGCCAGTTTTCATCAATGATCCGGGCCAGCATTTTCTTGGCGTCGTCGAACAACTGGCGGGCCGTTTCGCCGACTATCTCGTTTTCGAGAATGGCCGGATAGCGGCCGGCCAAGTCCCAGCTTTGGAAGAAGGGGGTCCAGTCGATCAGCAGCGACAGATCGCTCAGGCTTGGGTTGAGCGTCTGCAGGCCGAGTTGCTTCGGCTTGACCGGGGTGAACGGCTGGTTCCACGTGAAACGATTGGCCCGGGCTTCGGTCAGCGTGACCAGCGTGGCGCCCTTGCGGCCGGC
>CAIXSK010000054.1 GCA_903922075.1 uncultured beta proteobacterium
GAACCGACTATCCAGGGCCTTGGCTGTTGCCTCGGCGAGGTCGCCAGAACGGCTACGTTCGCCAGGTAACCACATGGGAATGGCCACGCCGATTTCGTATTCGCGGCTGCCGTTGTTGGAGCCCATCTTGTCCGATTTGCCTTGAAGCTCCAGGGCGGCGGGTTCGACTGTCCAACTGGAGGCTGCGGCACGTGCTGCGTTCACCGCCTCCTGACGGACGGATTGAGAGCGCGCCTCCGGCTGGCGACTCCAGGCAAGCTCAAAGGCTTCCTTGAGCGACAGCGGTGCTTTTTCTGTCTGAGCCGTTTCTGGTGACGGCTGCCTGACTATGGTCGGAGCCTGCGCCCAGGCAGTCGGCGTAAGCGCTAGCCAGGATGAAACGAGGGCTGGCAGTAGCCTATTAAGCCAGGATGAAACGAGGGCTGGCAGTAGCCTATTAAGTTTGTTTCGGTACATCCGATTCTTCTCCAGTAAAACATTGGGGATGGAATCGGCGAGGAGCCGTCTCTGAAGACCACGCGCAAGGACGTAGTTACGCCTAGTGGGCGTTCAGTCGGAATGAGGGGTGCCTAAACCCGCCTCGCCGTTAGGCGAAGGCGTGCCAGTTGGGGCGTTCTGGCTGAGTCTGAGGTGGCGTGGGAAGGGCGAAGTTCGGTGTTGTCACCGACACAGTAGCCAATGTCAGCGGTTCTCTACGCTGGATGTCGCTGTACAAGGCACCGCAGAATGCATGGCATGCTTGGCAATCATTATCGCCCATGCCTGGTAGCTGATTGTCAGTGTTGTCTGACGAATCGCCCGCACCATGATGCTCATGTGTGTGATGGCCAATATGGAAGGTTGCCGGTGTTTTCTCGTGCTCGCAATACGGCGCCGCCGCAGCCCAAACGGCTTGCAGCGGAAACAGCACCAGGAAGAAGATGGCAATCCAGCGACGCATAAGTCTGGAGTATAGCGTATGGCGTTTTATATCTTGCTTAAGGGCAGATTATTGTGGCGAGGGTCACTAGGACGTTTCCGGCTGCAAGGCGATGACTGTCATGCCGACCAAGGCAATTGCTGCTCCCAGTATGTCCCAGCGGGTCAAGGAAATGCCGTCGACAACGCGTAACCATGCCAAGGCAACCACGATGTACATGCCACCGTAGGCAGCATAGGTTCTGCCTGCGGCAGTCGGATGCAAGGTCAATAGCCAGGCGAACGCCGCCAACGAAAGCGCTGCCGGTATCAGCAAGAGCGCAGTCTTCCCCTGTTTAAGAACAAGCCAAGGCAAATAGCAGCCCACGATTTCGGCAACTGCCGTGACAGCGAAGAGCAACGCGAGACGAAAAATATCCACTTTTCGAAGTCCAATCAGAAAACGGTTATTTCGCCTGTTTCACGCCTTTCAGCAGGCGCAGTCCGTTGAACACAACCAGCAAGCTGGCCCCCATGTCGGCGAAGACCGCCATCCACATCGTGGCGTTGTCGAAAACGGCCAGGACCAAGAAGACAAGCTTGATGCCCAAGGCCAGGGTGATATTCTGCCAGAGCACGGTATGGGTACGCTGCGACAAGCGGATTGTTTCCGGCACCCGCCGCAGGTCATCGTTCATGATGACCACATCAGCAGCCTCCATGGCGGTATGCGTACCCGCACTACCCATGGCAAAACCAATGCTTGCGGTTGCCAATGCCGGCGCGTCATTGATGCCGTCCCCAACCATGGCAACCTGTTTGCCTTCGCTGGCCATTTCACGAATGGCATCCAGTTTTTCCTGGGGGAGTAGATTGGCACGGACCTCCGCAATACCGGCCTGGGTAGCGATACTGGATGCAGTCGCCGGATTGTCACCCGTCAGCATGACCGGGGTTACGCCCAGCGCCAACAACTCACGGATGGCCTCCTGGGAGCTGGCTTTGATGGTGTCTGCCACCGCAAACAGGGCCAGGACTCTCTCCTTGTCGGCCAGAACGGCGACGGTACGTCCCTGACGTTCGTGCTCGAACATCAAGGCTTCCAGTTCGGTCGAGCATTGATTGCGGTCGTGAATCCAGCGGTGGTTGCCGAGGACATAATCCTGCCCTGCTACGCTCCCTTGGACGCCGCGCCCGGCTTCTGCCGCAAAGCCATCGACGTCCAATGGCTCAGAAGCCCCAAGGCCGGCTGCGACAGCCTTGGATACCGGATGGTCAGAACGGGCGGCCAGAGCGCTGGCAATACGCAGAATCTCGGTTTCTGGCAGAGCGTGAGCAAGAACAACTTGGGCGACGAGCTTGGGCCGGCCTTCGGTGACTGTGCCCGTCTTGTCCAAGGCAACGGTCGTCAGCTTGCGAGCCTCTTCAAGGTACGCACCGCCTTTAATCAGGATACCTCGCCGGGCAGCAGCAGCCAGTCCACTGACCACGGTGACGGGCGTCGAGATAACAAGGGCGCACGGGCAAGCAATTACGAGCATGACCAGTGCCTTGTACAGGCTGGCCATCCATGTCCAGCCGAGCATCAGGGGGCCACCGATAGCCACACCTATCGCCAAGACAAATACGGCCGGGGTGTAGATGGCGGCGAACCGGTCAACAAACCGCTGCGTGGGCGCCCGGGAGCCTTGGGCTTCTTCGACGGCATGAATGATGCGGGCCAGTACGGTATCGCTCGACGGCGCAGTCACTTCGAATTCCAGTGCGCCGTTTTGGTTGATGGTGCCCGCGAATACATCATCACCCGGGCCCTTCTCCACGGGCATGCTTTCACCAGTAACCGGTGACTGGTCGACGGCGCTGTTGCCGGTTTTGACGATGCCATCTAATGCGAAGCGCTCGCCAGGGCGGACCCGGACCCGGGCACCCACCAGAATTTCCTTGGCGGGAACTTGAATCCAGGCGCCGTCTGGCTGAAGCACCTCGGCTTGCTGTGGCGACAATTCAAGGAGGCTCTTGATGGCGTTTCGAGCACGGTCAACAGCCCGTGCCTCAATGAGTTCAGCCAGAGCGTAGAGCGCCATCACCATAGCCGCTTCCGGCCATTCGCCGAGAAAGAAGGCACCGGCAACGGCAACCGACATTAGGGCATTGATGTTGAGTTTCCCACTCAGCAGAGAGGAAAGACCTTTGCGAAACACCGAGAATCCAGAAAGGGCGATGGCAATCGCTGCAACGCCCATCCCAAGCACTTTCCAGAAAAATGTTTCAGGGGCCGCGAATGCGAGGAGCTCAGCTACCGTCGCCACAACCAGTGCTGCAACAAGACGGATGGCTTCATTCTTGAGGCGCTGCCGTCCTTCCTCCGGTGCCACGGGTTGCACGAGGCTTTCCGATTTGAATCCAGCTTTGCCGATGGCAGCCACGACATCGGCCCATAGCTCTTTCGGGGCCTCGATGCTCAACACCCGACCAGGCAGGTCAAAGACCAGGCGACGAATTGCAGAAAACTGTTCGAGGGCGGCACGAATCTGACCTTCCTCGGTCGGGCAATCCATCGCCGGAATACGCAGCAGTAAAGTATCGCCATCCGGTGCCGGCAAAGTCATGCTCTGGGCCTCTATGTTTGGGGAAGAACTTGCGTGGGGACAACTGCACGAATGGGGTTCTGCATCCTGACGCTCATTGGGTAAATGGTGTTCGGTCATGAACTATCTCGCGTCCTGTGATTGCCATATAGATAGGCATATTAGAAACCCTGTAGCTACTATAGAGTCAACAACAACTGTAATTGCCTCTATCCAGGAGAAATTCATGAAGATTGGCGAGCTTGCCATGACTGCCCTGACACCGGTTGAGACCATTCGCTACTACGAGCGGGAAGGGCTGCTACCCAAGCCAGGGCGCAGTGACGGCAACTATCGTATTTACGAAGCCCAGCATTTGGAGCACCTTCAATTCATTCGCCACTGCCGAAGCCTCGACATGTCGTTGGCTGAAGTCCGGGAGCTACTAATGCTGAAGAACTCCCCGCTGGAAAGCTGTGGCAACGTGAATCGGCTGCTGGACGAGCACATTGGTCACGTCTCGCGGCGCATCCGCGAGCTTCGGCAGTTGGAGAAGCAGCTCAAGGTGTTGCGGCGGCAATGTGGCGACGGAGGTGCCGTAAACGATTGTGGCATTTTGGCAGAGTTGGCACATGCATCGCAGGACGGGGTTGGTGAGACGAAAAAACGCAAATCCCACCTCAAGGCTGTTCACCATCCAACTTGAATATTGCTCAATCTTGGTCATTTAATGAGGCGTTGTGAATCAGAAGTACCGCTGCAAATGAGGAAATAATACTTGCTGAATACCAGTTTGGTACCGATGCCCGATGAGCTTTCCAGAATGCTCGCCCACCCGGAAGGGCAAGCCACTCCCCCTGCCACAAGAGGTAGTTAAGATGAACCTCCATAACCCTCAAAGCATGGACCCGGTCTGTCTGACGAAGCTGGACGCCGCGACGGCAAGCCATCAGCTGACCTATCGGAATATCACTTATCACTTTTGCTCAGCACACTGCCAAGAGCGCTTCTCCGAGGCTCCGGTGTTCTTCGGTGCGCCTCGGCGGTTTGAAGAGCCGCATCCGATACCCAAGCATCACAGGCTGAGGGTTGCCTCGGTTACGCAGGCTATCCGCGAGATGGCAGGAATTCGTCTTTGCGAAGTCCGTGGCGTGAACAGCGTTCTCATCGGTGACGGCTATGCAGACATTGACTACGATTTGAGGCTAGTTAGCCTGAACCAGGTCGAGGCGGCAATGAAGGATGCTGGGTTGCCACTTAAGGGCTGGTTGCATGGATTGAGGCGCAGCCTGTGGAGTTTTGTTGAGCATAACGAGCTCGAGAATCTGGCAAGCCAGCCATCCCCATGTTGCAGCAGGGCACCCATTCGGGTTCGGTAAATCCAAGAGGATGCATCATGAACAATATTGAACCCCGTAACGACGCGCCCGAGAAACATCATGCAAGGCGCTCAAACTTGGCTTGGTGGGTATTCGCCGGTATTGCGCTCTTTTATCTACTGACCGAGCACCAAGCCCATTTTCTGGGTGCGCTTCCGTATCTGCTCCTGTTGGCCTGCCCGTTGATGCATCTGTTTATGCACCACGGACATGGTCACCACGTGCACGATGAGGGAGACAAAAAATGACGACCGATACAAGCGACTATGGCCTTTGGTCACTGGTCATCATCAACTCGCTGTTCTTCATCTTCTTCGCCGCCAGTTTCTTCAAGCCGCAATCCAACCGGGACTGGCGAACGCTCGGGTTGTTCTCGGCATTTGTCGTGGCCTTGTTCACCGAGATGTATGGCTTTCCGCTGACCATCTACTTGCTGTCAGGCTGGCTTACCGAGCAATTTCCTGGCATCAACTGGTTGTCCCATGATGCCGGCCACCTGCCTGAGATGTTGTTTGGCTGGAAGGTTAATCCGCACTTCGGGCCATTCCACATCCTTTCGAATGTATTCATTCTGGGTGGATTCTGGCTGCTCTCCAAGGCCTGGCCGGTCCTGTATAACGCCCAACGCAGCGGAGAACTTGCGTGCTCAGGACCTTACGGACGAATCAGGCATCCTCAATATGCAGCGTTTATCCTGGTCATGTTTGGTTTCCTGTTGCAGTGGCCAACCATCATCACCGTCTTGTTGTTCCCGATTCTTGTCGTGACCTATGTACGCTTGGCTCATCAAGAAGAGCAGAGTGCTCTTGCCGAGTTTGGTGAGCGATACAGGCAATATATGGAGCATGTCTCGGGTTGGTGGCCAAAAGGTAACCTGACAAAAAAGTAATCCAATCGTCACTTCTCTGACGGTTTCAATGGCGCACACTTGATTCGTCTAAACAAGACAAACTTGTTCAACCTTTGAGGAGTATGACCATGAAACTGCAAGCCCTGCTTTCCGCTTCTATTCTGGCTGCTATTACTGCGCTTTCGGCAAGTGCTTACGCCGAAGAAAAGGTGGCTCCGGCCACCGAAGTAAAGGTCGAAAAAGCTGCTCCCGCTCAAGCTGCGAAGCCGCATTCCCATGTCCAAGAAAAAACTGGGATGCCTCAGGATATGAAACCACCTGCCACGGCCAAGAAGAATCCCGCTAATGACAAGACCAAGCACAACCATCCGCGAGATATGAAGTAACACATGCTTCGGAACAGGCGGCTCTTCGGAGCCGCTAATTATTTCGAATGCTAGATTTCGACACCACGCGTCATGGAAGCCGTTGCGCCTGCAAAATGCTTGCGGAGGCCATTGGCTGTGACCATAAAGCGATTAGTTTCAGGTTTTGTCGAAATGTCTTGATGAGGCGCTGGGTAGTTGAATGCAATCATGGTTGCCAAGACCTACCGCCACTAGAAAAGAAAAGTGAGCACTGGCACGACGTTGGCCCAATTGACCCGGTTAAAGCCATTCTTGTCAAAAACGACTGAGCAGTTCTCCCGCCGCCAATTAGTCCGGTTGAGATAGGAAAGCGGACAATTATTGCCACCCCATTGAGTTTCCGCTTCTGGCCGGTAGTGTGAGGTCGGCAACGGCCGCTTTGTGGCACTCCGGTTCGAAAAACCTGGCTTGGGCTGACTGGCCGCTATCGGGAAACCGCTATGGCAGCTTTGGGGCGTGTGCTGCCTAAAGTCCTTAGAGGATGGACGTCTTGCCCAGGCTAGGCTCGACAGACTTTCGCGTAATTTGCATCAAGTGCGAGAACCCAAATAGGGAGTTCGACAGACTTTGCCTAAAGATTGCCAATTTTTGGGCTACAAACAATCAGTCACTTAGAGGCCACACCCCCGACAGACTTAATTGTTTCCCATCAGGTTCTGACAGGATACTTTCCGAAGAGCCCGGCTGTGTAGCCGGGTTTTTTTCGCAAGGATTCCGTGCCGGAGAATTTTTCGAGGGTGCTTGTAAAGCGTCGCGAATCGCAGAATACTTTACGTACGTCGGGATTGGCCGTCGTCATGATTGCCGGTCCGACTCAACAGAGTGCAGTTCTTCGAACGACAACAAGCGGATGGAGGATCGAGACATGACTTTGGCTGCCAAAGTGCGTACGCACAAGATTTCCAGAAATGCCACCCTGAGTGCTTCCGGATACAACATGGTCGGCGCCGAATCGCCGGCTATCGAGGCGATGACCGACTTTCTTCGCGTCAACGTGGTGCATATCGAATCAGCAGCGTCGATCGTCGAGGCGAATGCCCGGATGATCTCGCGCGGTGTTCGCCTGCTGATCGTCAGCACGGCCGACGATCAGGTCGAAGGTCTGATCACGGCGCGCGACATTCTCGGTGAAAAGCCGCTGCAGGTCGCCCAGGCACGCGGCTGCAAGCGCAGCGAACTGCTGGTCGCCGATCTGATGACGCCGGTCGCCAGTGTCGATACCCTGTACCTGAGTGAGGTCATGAACACCCGCGTCATTGACATCCTCAACGCGCTCAAGCAGCTTGGGCGCCAGCACATCATGGTCGAGGATGTCGATCCGGCGAGCGGTCTGCCGCGCGTCCGCGGCCTATTCTCGGCGACCCACATCGGTCGCCTGCTTGGCGTGCCGGTGCTGGGTTTCGAGTTGGCCAGCACGTTTGCCGAGATCGAAGCGGCGCTGGTTCACTAGCGGTGACCATTCCGCAGCACCCGATGGCGGCGGCCCTGCGGTCGTCCGACGCCGGCAAGGTGGTTTCCGCCCGGGATGCGGTACAACTGATTCGCGACGGCGACACGGTGGCGACGGGGGGGTTCGTCGGCATCGGTTTTGCCGAGAATATCGCTGTCGCGCTGGAGCAGCGTTTTGTCGATAGCCGGGCCGTCGATGTGCATGGTCTGGGCAGTCCGCGCAATCTGACGCTGGTCTATGCCGCCGGTCAGGGCGATGGCAAGGAACGCGGCCTCAATCATTTCGGTCACGATGGCCTGTTGGCCAGGGTCGTGGGCGGCCACTGGGGGCTGGTGCCCAAGGTGCAGGCACTGGCCGTGGCAAATCGCATCGAGGCCTATAACCTGCCACAGGGGGTGATCACCCACCTGTTCCGCGATATCGCGGCCGGCAAACCCGGGACGATCACACGGGTCGGTCTTGGCACCTTCGTCGATCCGCGCTTCGGCGGCGGCAAGCTGAACGAGCGGACGACGGCCGATCTCGTGCGGATCATGGAGATCGACGGCGAGGAATATCTTTTCTACAAGGCGTTCCCGATCCATGTCGGGATCATCCGCGGGACGACGGCCGACCCGGATGGCAACATCACGATGGAGAAGGAGGCCTTGACGCTGGAGGCGCAGGCCATCGCGATGGCGGCGCGCAATTCGGGCGGTTTGGTCATCGCCCAGGTCGAACGCATCGCCGAGCGCGGTACGCTGAATCCGCGCCAGGTGAAGATTCCCGGTATCCTGGTCGATTGTGTGGTGGTCGCCGAGAAGCCGGAATACCACATGCAAACTTTCGCCGAGCCCTACAGCCCTGCGTTTTCCGGCGAGATCCGGGTGCCGATGTCGGCCATTCCGGCGATGCCGATGAGCGAGCGCAAGATCATCGCCCGCCGGGCGGCGATGGAGTTGAAGGCCAACGCGGTGGTCAACCTGGGCATTGGTATGCCGGAAGGGGTGGCCAACATTGCCGCCGATGAACACATTATCGACCTGCTGACGCTGACTGCGGAACCCGGGGTGATTGGTGGGGTGCCGGCCGGTGGTCTGAGTTTTGGTGCGGCGACCAATGCCCAGGCGATCATCGATCAGCCCAGCCAGTTCGATTTCTACGACGGCGGCGGCCTCGACCTCGCCTTCCTTGGCCTGGCCCAGGCCGACCGCCAGGGCAATCTCAACGTCTCCAAGTTCGGCCCGCGGCTGGCCGGGGCCGGCGGCTTCATCAACATTTCGCAGAACGCCAAGAAGGTCGTCTTCGTCGGCACCTTCACCGCCGGCAACCTGGACGTGGCGGTCGATGCCGGCAAACTGGTCATTTTGCAGGACGGTCAGGCGGTCAAGTTCGTCAATGAGGTCGAGCACCGTACCTTTAGCGGTCCGCAGGCGGCGAAATGGGGCAAGACCGTGCTCTACATCACCGAGCGCTGCGTCTTCAAGCTGACCGCCGATGGTCTGGAGCTGACCGAAATCGCGCCCGGCGTCGATCTGCAGAAGGACATCCTCGACCAGATGGAATTCAAGCCGCTGATGCCGCGCGAGCCGAAGCTGATGGATGCCCGCATCTTCACCGACGAACCGATGAACCTCCGCGCCGAAATGCTCGAACGGCCGCTGGCCGAGCGCCTGGCCTACGATCCGGGGCAGAACCTGTTCTTCCTCGACTTCGCCGGCCTCAGCGTGCGCAGCGAAGGCGATATCGACCGCATCCGCGACGGCGTCGAGGCATTCCTGGCGCCGGTCGGCCACAAGGTTAACGCCATCGTCAATTACGACCGCTTCAGCATCGCCTCCGAACTGATCGACGCCTACATCGGCATGGTCAAGGGCGTCATGGAGCGCCACTATCACGACGTCACGCGTTACACCTCGAACACCTTTCTGCGCATGAAGCTGGGCGAGGCGCTGGAGAAAAGGCAGATCCCGCCGCATATCTACAAGAGTGCCAACGAGGCCCAGGGGAGTCTGGCAAAACACTGATGACCGAATGGTCATTAAGTCGGTGACATTATCGCGGGGCGCGGTATCATTCTGCGATTCCCGAGGTTGACACAGGTTCTGGCATGAAAATCATCTCTTCCGGTCCGCTGGCTGGGTGGAAAACCCGCCTTGCGCTGATGTTTGTCGCGCTGGCGGCGGTCGGCGTCTTCCTTCTTTCTCCCGCCGACGGGCCCAAGCCGGCCGAGCCGGCCAGGGGCGCCGCGCGACCGGCGCTAACCGTCCGCCTGACTTCACCGCAGAAACTCGACTGGCCGCTGGTCCTGCCCGCCAACGGCAATGTCGTCGCCTGGCAGGAAGCGGTGATCGGCCCGGAAATCGCCAACTACCGGATCACCGAGGTGCGGGTCCAGGTCGGCGATCAGGTCAGGAAAGGCCAGATCCTGGCCCGTATCGCCAGCGACACCGTGGCCAGTGAGCTGGCCGAGGCGCAGGCCTCGGTCGCCGAACTGGAAGCCAGCGCCGCCGAGGCGAAAGCCAATGCCGAGCGGGCCAGTGAGCTGAAGGAAAAGGGCTTCTACAGCTCGCAACTGAACACGCAATACCAGACGGCCGAACACACGGCGCTGGCCCGTCTGGCGGCGGCCAGGGCGCGCCAGCAGGCGGCGGGGCTGAAAATGGACAAGACCGGCGTGCTGGCGCCGGATGATGGCGTGATTTCGGCGCGCAGCGCGACGGTCGGCTCGCTGACCCAACCCGGGCAGGAGCTGTTCCGGCTGATCCGCGGCGGCCGGCTGGAGTGGCGGGCCGAAGTGCCGTCGGCCGACCTCGGCAAGGTCAGGGCCGGCGTGGTCGCCACCCTGGTCGCGCCGGGCGGCGAAACGGTCAAGGGGACAGTGCGCGCCGTCGCGCCCAGCGTCGATCCGCAGACGCGCAACGGGCTGGTTTATGTCGACCTGCCGGCCGCCGGCGCCGTCCGTGCCGGGATGTTTGCGCGCGGCGAGTTCCAGCTGGCGCAAAGCCCGGCGCTGACCCTGCCGCAATCGGCGCTGGTCCTGCGCGAGGGTTTTACCTACGTATTCCGGCTTGAAGGCGAGGATCGCGTCGCGCAGACCAAGGTCGAGCTTGGCCGTCGCCTCGGCGAGCGGGTCGAAATCATCGGCGGCCTGGACGCCTCGGCGCGGGTGGTCGAGGCCGGCGCCGGCTTCCTGGCCGACGGCGATGCGGTCAAGGTCGTCGAAGGAATTTCAAAATGAGGCATTTTTTCGGCCCGACCGTAGCATTTGGCGTTTTTGAGGCCAGCGGAGGCGCCGCGTGCTGAACGTCTCCTCGTGGTCGATCCGCAACCCGATTCCGGCCATCCTGTTCTTCATCCTGCTGACGCTGGCCGGGATCATGGCCTTCAAGGCGATGAAGATCCAGCAGTTCATGGACATCGACCTGCCGACCGTCACGGTGACCGCCAGCCTGCCCGGCGCCGCGCCGGCCCAGATGGAAACCGAGGTGGCGCGCAAGATCGAGAACTCGGTGGCGACGCTGCAGGGCATCAAGCACATCTACACCAAGGTGCAGGACGGCACGGCGACGGTGACCGTCGAGTTCCGCCTGGAAAAACCGACCCAGGAGGCAGTCGATGACGTCCGCGACGCCGTCTCGCGCATCCGCGCCGACCTGCCGGGCGACCTCAAGGATCCGGTGATCAGCAAGGTCAACCTGTCCGGGGCGCCGATCCTGACCTACACCGTGGCGTCGAGCCGGATGGACGACGAGGCGCTGTCGTGGTTCGTCGACAACACGGTCAGCAAGGCGCTGCTCTCGGCGCGCGGCGTCGGCGCCGTGGCGCGGGTTGGCGGCGTGACGCGGGAAATCCGCGTCGAACTCGATCCGGCCCGGATGCTGGCGCTCAACGCCACCGCCGCCGACATCTCGCGCCAGCTGCGGCAGATCCAGCAGGACGCCTCGGGCGGCCGTGCCGATATCGGCGGCAGCGAGCAGTCGGTGCGCACCATCGCCACCGTCCAGCGTGCCGACGAACTCGGCGCCATGGACATCGTGCTGTCCGACGGCCGGCGCATCCGCCTCGACCAGGTGGCGACGGTCAGCGACACCGTCGGCGAACAGCGCACCGCCGCGCTGCTCAACGGCCAGCCGGTGGTCGGTTTTGAGATTACTCGCAGCAAGGGCGCCGGTGAGGTCGAGGTGGCCGATCACATCAAGCTGGTGCTCGACAAGCTGAAGGCCGATTACCCGGACATCGAAATCACCGAGGCCTTCAATTTCGTCGATCCGGTCGTCGAAAACTACGAAGGCTCGATGAAGCTGCTGATCGAAGGCGCGCTGCTCGCCGTGCTGGTGGTCTGGCTGTTCCTGCGCGACGGCCGGGCCACCTTCGTCTCGGCCGCCGCGCTGCCGTTGTCGGCGATCCCCACCTTCGCGGCGATGTACCTGATGGGCTTCACGCTCAACGTCGTGACCCTGCTCTCGATGTCGTTGGTCGTCGGCATCCTGGTCGATGACGCCATCGTCGAGATCGAAAACATCATGCGCCACCTGCGCATGGGCAAGACGCCCTACCAGGCAGCCATGGAAGCGGCCGACGAAATCGGCCTGGCGGTCATTGCCACCACCTTCACGCTGATCGCCGTCTTCCTGCCGACCGCCTTCATGAGTGGCGTGCCGGGCAAATTCTTCGTCCAGTTCGGGTGGACCGCGGCGATCGCCGTCTTCTTCTCGCTGGTCGTCGCCCGCATGCTGACGCCGATGATGGCCGCCTACATCCTGCGCCCGATCGCGCACGACGTGCCGACGCCGGGCTGGCTGAAACGCTACGAAGGCTGGGCGGCCTGGTGCCTGAAGCACCGCATCCTGACCATGCTGGCTGCAGCGATCTTTTTCTTCGGCTCCTTCGTGCTGGTGCCGCTGCTGCCGACCGGCTTCATACCGCCCGACGACGTTTCGCAGACGCAGATCTACCTGTCGCTGCCGCCCGGCGCGACGTTCAAGGAAACGCTGGCGGCGGCCGAGCAGGCGCGGACCATCGCCCAGGCCAACCCCCACGTCAAGCTGGTCTACACGGCGGTCGGCGGTGGCAAGGCGGGCAGCGACCCGTTTGCGCCGGCCGGCGCCGCCGAGGTGCGCAAGGCGACGCTGACGCTGAACCTGACGCCACGCGACCAGCGCTCCGGGATCAGCAAGCAGGTCATCGAGGGCCAGTTGCGCGCCGGGCTGGCGGCCATCCCCGGCGTCCAGGCCAAGGTCGGCCTGGCCTCCGGCAACGAAAAATACATCCTCGTTCTGGCCAGCGAGAACGGCGCCCTGCTCGCCGAGCATGGCCGCGTCGTCGAACGCGAATTGCGCAGCATCCAGGGCATCGGCAACATCACCTCGACGGCCAGTCTGGTCCGGCCGGAACTGGTCATCCGCCCTGATTTTGCCCGCATGGCCGATCTCGGCGTCACCTCGGCGGCTATCGCCGACACCCTGCGCATCGCCACCGCCGGCGACTACGACCAGGGGCTGGCCAAGCTCAACCTCGCCCAGCGCCAGGTGCCCATCGTCGTCAAGCTGCCGCCGGCGGCGCGTAGCGACCTCGCCCTGCTCGAACGGCTGACCGTGCCCGGCAAGCATGGCCCGGTGCTGCTCGCCAACGTGGCCAGCGTCAGCATCGCCGGCGGGCCGGCCGAAATCGACCGCTACGACCGCCTGCGCAACATCAATTTCGAAATCGAGCTGAACGGTGTGCCGCTCGGCGAAGTCGAGGCCAAGGCGCTGGCCCTGCCCAGCCTGGCCAACCTGCCGCCGGGCATCATCCAGGCCACCATCGGCGACGCCGAAGCGATGGGCGAACTGTTCCAGAGCTTCTCGCTGGCCATGGCCAC
>CAIXSK010000055.1 GCA_903922075.1 uncultured beta proteobacterium
GTCGGCAAGCCGAAATTCGTCACTGGCGACATGATCAAGCCGGGCGCCGTTGTCATCGACGTCGGCATCAACCGCCAGCCCGACGGCACGTTGTGCGGCGACGTCGATTTTGCCGGCTGTCTTGAGGTGGCCGGCCAGATCACCCCGGTGCCGGGCGGCGTCGGCCCGATGACCATCACCATGCTGCTCGCCAATACCATCGAAGCCGCCGAACGAAAGGCCGGACTATGAACGCAGTGCATCAACCTCTCGTCGGCGTCGTCATGGGCTCCGATTCCGACTGGCCGACCATGCAGGCCGCCGCCGTGATCCTCAAGGAATTCGGCGTGCCCTTCGAGGCCCGCGTCGTTTCCGCCCACCGCACACCCGACCTGCTGTTCGACTACGCTGCGATGGCCGGCGAGCGCGGCCTCAAGGCGATCATCGCCGGGGCCGGCGGCGCCGCCCACCTGCCGGGCATGCTGGCCGCCAAGACGACGGTGCCGGTGCTCGGCGTGCCGGTCCAGTCCAAAGCGTTGTCCGGCGTCGATTCTTTGCATAGCATCGTGCAGATGCCGAAGGGCATCCCGGTCGCCACCTTCGCCATCGGCGAGGCCGGTGCCGCCAATGCAGCCCTGTTCGCGGTCGCCATGCTGGCCAACGACAACCCGGTGCTGAGCGCCAAGCTGCAAGCCTTCCGCCAGGCCCAGACCGAGAAGGTTCTGGCCATGAAGCTGCCCGAAGTCTGAATGCTACGGTAAGCCGGAAATTTTGCCCAAAATTGAAGTGCCGATGAGGTTCCTGTCTTGAGCACCACGATGATTCTCCCGCCCGCCACGCTGGGCATGCTCGGTGGCGGCCAGCTCGGCCGCTTCTTCGTTTCTGCCGCCCACGAAATGGGCTACCAGGTCTGGGTCCTCGATCCGGACAAGAATTCCCCGGCCGGCCAGATCGCCGAACGCCACTTCTGCGCCGCCTACGACGACTACGTAGCGCTCGACGAATTCGCCCAGGGCTGCGCCGCAATCACCACCGAATTCGAGAACGTCCCGGCCGACACGCTGGACTACCTGGCCAAGTTCGTCCCGGTGCGCCCGTCGGCGGCGGCCGTTGCCGTCTGCCAGAACCGCATCGCCGAGAAGTCCTTCCTGCGCGACAATGGCCTGCCGCATGGCCCGTTCGCCGCGATCCATTGTGAAGACGACCTGCGCAACGCCGACCCGGCGCTGTTCCCGGCCATCCTCAAAGTCGCCCGCTTCGGCTACGACGGCAAGGGCCAGGCGACGGTGCATAACGTCGAGGAAGCGCTGCTCGCCTTCGGCCACTTCAAGGGCGAGCATTGTGTGCTGGAGCAGCGCCTGGCGCTCGACTACGAAGTGTCCGTCGTCCTCGCCCGTGATCAACGCGGCCGGGTGCAGTGCTTCCCGACCGGCGAGAACCAGCACACCAAGGGCATCCTCGATGTCTCCATCGTGCCGGCGCGGACCACCGGCTGCGTCCGTAGCGATGCCGAGGATGTCGCCGCCCGCATCGCCGAGAAGCTCGGCTACATCGGCACCATGGGCGTCGAATTCTTCATCAGCCGCGGCCGGCTGATCGTCAACGAAATGGCCCCGCGTCCGCACAACAGCGGCCACTACACCATCGACGCCTGCGTCACCAACCAGTTCGAACAACAGGTTCGTGCCCTGTGTGGGCTGCCGCTCGGCGAAGCGCGCGCTCACTCTGCGTCGGTCATGGTCAATCTGCTCGGCGACCTGTGGTACGACGGTGATACCTACCGCGAGCCGGACTGGGCCAAGCTGTACGCCATCCCCAACCTGAAGCTGCACCTCTACGGCAAGCACCACGCCCGCCCGGGCCGCAAGATGGGCCACTTCACGGTGATCGGCGACAACGCCGAAGCGGTGCAGAAGACCGCGCTGGCCGCCCGCGCCGCGATCGGCATCAAGGACTGATGACGCCCACCGACGCCGATTACCAGCGCGCGGTCGAACTGCTGCGCGCCGGCGAACTGGTCGCCATCCCGACCGAGACGGTCTA
>CAIXSK010000056.1 GCA_903922075.1 uncultured beta proteobacterium
GCTTCGATGGTGGCCCGTTTTGCCTCTTTTTCGGCATCGACCGTAGCATTGGGTATTGCGACGGCTGCAGCGGGCGCGCTTTCGCCTTCGGCCGGGGCGGCTGCGGCGGCGGCCGCTTCAGCGGCTTTCTTGGCGGCCTGGGCAGCAGCGGCCTTGGCCAGCTTTTCAGCCTTCTCGGCCTTTTCGCGTTCTTCGCGCAACTGCTTGAATTCGAAGCGGGCCTTGGCCTGGTCGGCGGCGTTCTTCTCGCGTTCGCGCGCCCAGATCTCGCTCTTGGCAAAGCGGAAATACTGGACCAGCGGGATGCGCGACGGGCAGACGAAGGAGCAGCAGCCGCATTCGATGCAGTCGAAGATGTTGTATTCCTGCGTCTTGCCGAAATTCTTGGCGCGCGAGAACCAGTACATCTCGAACGGCTGCAGCTCGTGCGGGCAGGCCTGGGCGCAGGCGCCGCAGCGGATGCACGGCATTTCCGGCGCCTTGGGCGGGAACAGGCGCTCCGAGTGGGCGATCAGGCAGTTGGTCGCCTTGACCACCGCCACCTGGTCGTTCGGCACCAGGAAACCCATCATCGGGCCGCCCATCACGATGCCGTCGGTGTCCGGGTGCGGCTGGGCCAGCTTGAGCAGTTCGCCCATCGGCGTGCCGATCAGCACTTCGTAATTGCGCGGCGCGTGGACATTGCCGGTCACCGTGACCAGCCGCGAGACGACCGGCTCGCCGTGGGCGATGGCGCGCCAGGCGGTGTAGGCAGTGGCGACGTTGAAGCACTGGACGCCGAGGTCGGTCGACCGCTTGGCGGCCGGGACTTCCTTGCCGGTCAGCACGCGGATCAACTGCTTGGCGCCGCCGGCCGGGTACAGCGTCGGCACCTGGACGACGGCGAAATCCTCGTCGGCTGCCTGGATGGCGGCGCGCATGGCAGCGGCGGCTTCCGGCTTGTTGTCCTCGATGCCGATCAGCACCTTCTTCGGCTGCAGCAGGTCGCGGAAGACGCCGATGCCGCGCACGACTTCCTCGGCGCGTTCGCGCATCAGCAGGTCGTCGCAGGTGATGAAGGGTTCGCATTCGGCGCCGTTGATGACCAGTTCTTCCATCGGCACCGTCTTCGACGGCGTCAGCTTGCCGTGGGTCGGGAAGACTGCGCCGCCGAGGCCGACCACGCCGGATTGCTGCAGATAGCGGCGGGTTTCATCGGGCGTCGCGTTGGCGTAGTCGAAGGGCTGGTGGGCGATCCACTCGTCGCGGCCGTCCGGTTCGATGACGACGCACAGCGCGTCGAGGCCGGAGGGGTGCGGCTGGACGTGCATCGCTACCTCAAGGACGGTACCCGAAGTCGGGGCGTGGACGGCGGCCGAGATCCAGCCGTCGGCCTCGCCGATCAACTGGCCTTTCAAAACCTGGTCGCCGGCCTGGACGACCGGGCGCGGCATGCCACCGATGCTCTGGTGCAGCGGCACGATCAGGCGCGACGGCAGCGGGGCGGCGGCAATCGGCAGGGTCACCGACTGCGTCTTGTTGGTTGGCGGCTTGACACCGCCCTTGAACTTGAACAGGTTCATCAGCATCACGCGGCTTCCCGGTGCGGCGCGGCCTTGATTTCAACCACGGGGTATTTCCACTTCCAGTTGTCGATGTTCTCGCCGACCGGCTGCATCGAAATGCATTCGACCGGGCAGGGCGGCAGGCACAACTCGCAGCCGGTGCATTGCTGGGCGATGATGGTGTGCATCTGTTTGGCGGCGCCGACGATGGCATCGACAGGGCAGGCCTGGATGCACAGCGTGCAGCCGATGCAGGTGTTTTCGTCGATGACGGCGACCTGCTTGGGCTTTTCTTCGGCATCGAGCGGCTTGACCTCGCGGCCGAGCAGGTCGGCCAGGCGCTGCACGCCCTCCATGCCGCCGGGCGGGCAGAGGTTGATGTCGCATTCGCCCTTGGCGATGGCTTCGGCGTAGGGTTTGCAGCCGGGGTAGCCGCACTGGCCGCACTGCGTTTGCGGCAGAATGGCTTCGATCTTGTCGACCAGCGGGTCGCCTTCGACCTTGAACTTGATCGAGGCGAAACCGAGCGCGGCGCCGAGGACGACCGCCCCGAGGGCCATGATGGCGATGGCGAGCAGGATGTCCATTTACTGGTATTTGTCCAGGCCGGCGAAGCCCATGAAGGCGAGCGCCATCAGGCCGGCGGTGACCATCGCGATGGCCGCGCCGCGGAAATAAACGGGGACGTCGGCGCCTTCAATGCGCTCGCGGATGCCGGCGAAGAGGACCAGCACCAGCGAAAAGCCGAAGGCACTGCCGGCGCCGAACAACAGCGATTCGACGAAGTTGTAGCCGTTGGCGATATTGAGCAGCGGCACGCCGAGCACGGCGCAGTTGGTGGTGATCAGCGGCAGGTAGATGCCCAGCGTCTGCTGCAGCGTCGGCGAGGTCTTGGCGATGACCA
>CAIXSK010000057.1 GCA_903922075.1 uncultured beta proteobacterium
CGGCGCCGTCTTCGCCGGTATAACCGGAGCTGGCGATGACATACTGATCGACTTCGGCGGCAAAGACCGCTTTCAAACCTTCGGTCGCGGCCTTGGCCTGCGGCAGCACTTCCCAGACCTTGGCGCGGGCATTCGGGCCCTGCACGGCGATGATGCCGAGGTTGTTGGCACCGTCACGGCGCTGGGTGATGGTCACGTCCAGTTTCCATTCGGCCACCTTGGCCTGCATCCAGGCCAGATCCTTCTCGGCCGTGCCGGCATTGACGACGATGCGGAAGCGCGTGTCGGTCAGAAAATAGATGATCAGGTCGTCGATGACACCGCCGGCCTCATTGAGCATGGCCGCGTAAAGCGCCTTGCCGGAAACTTTGAGTTTGGCTATGTCGTTGGCAACGAGGCGGGACAGGAAAGCGCGGCAATCGGCACCGACGACATCGACCGGGCACATGTGCGACACGTCGAACATGCCGCAGTTATTGCGGACTGCGTTGTGCTCCTCGATCTGCGAACCGTAGTTGACCGGCATGTCCCAACCACCGAAATCGACCATCCGCGCATTCATCGCGCGGTGAGCGGCATTCAAAACCGTTTTCTTCAGCATATCAATCCTTTACGGGCGTTTGTTAACGCCAATTCTAGAAACGGAAAAGGGGTGAAACGAAAGAACGAATCTTGCGTTTCACCCCTCTGTCCTCGATACCTGAGAGATTTGCCCCATCGGTGGATGTCGACCATAGTCGCCATCGCTCTCCAGAGTTTTTTGGCTCGCGCCTTGTTCCGTGGTCCTTTTGCCTGAGCGTTTTCGGGTGGTTTTGCGCCTTCGGCGGCAGACGGGTCTGCGCTCTCCCATGGAACGGGAGGCACTATAGCGGGATGGGCCAGTCTAATCAACCTGCTGCACTGCACAAGGGGCCGGGTCGAGGCTCCCTTCGTGCTAAACTCTTCGTTTGCCTTCAATCGCTTGCCCGTGACTCCTGCCAATTTCGATTTCCACTGCCATTCCATCGTTTCCGACGGCCTGTTGTCGCCCGAGGTGGTCGCCAGGCGCGCCGCCGCGAACCAGGTTGATCTCTGGGCGCTGACCGACCACGACGATATCGGCGGTCTGGCTGAAGCGAAGGCGACCGCGGAAGAGGTTGGCATGGCCTTTGTGACCGGCGTCGAAATCTCCATCGAGTGGAAGGGCATCCCGATCCACATCGTCGGGCTCGGTTTCGACGCGAAAGACCCGGCCTTGACCGGCGGCCTCGACGAATTGCGTTCAGGGCGCGTCGAACGCGCCAAGCGGATGGGCGATGCGCTGGCCGCAGTCGGCATTCCCGGTGTTTATGAAGGCGCGCTGTGCTTTGTGACCAACCCGAGCCTGATTTCGCGCGCCCATTTTGCCCGCTACCTGGTATCGATCGGCATTGCCCGCGATGTGCCGGGGGTCTTCCAGCATTATCTGGCGCAAGGCAAGCCGGGCTACGTCGACCATCGCTGGGCGACACTGGAAGAGGCGGTTCGCTGGATCAACGGTGCCGGCGGCACGGCCGTGGTCGCCCATCCCGGCCGCTACAAGATGTCCGGCGCCCAGATGCGCAGCTTCCTCGACGATTTCAAGGATGTTGGCGGCCGCGCCATCGAGGTCACCTGCGGCAGCCATTCGCCGGACCACGTGATGCACTTCGCCCGACTGGCAAGGCACTACGAATTTCACGCCTCGCGCGGCTCGGATTTCCACGGGCCGGAAGAGAGCTACGTCGATCTCGGCAAACTGCCGCAACTGCCGGAAGATCTCAAGCCGGTCTGGCGTCTGGTGATCTGAGCCATGGCCCGCGTCGTCAATATTCACCCCGAATCGCCGCAGCAGCGCCTGCTCGTCCAGGCTGCCGAGTTCATCCGCAACGGCGCCGTCGTCGCGCTGCCGACCGACTCCTGCTACGCGCTCGGTTGCCATCTCGGCGACAAGGAGGCACTGGACAAGATCCGTGCGATCCGCCAGATCGATGATCGCCACCACCTGACACTGATGGTCCGCGACCTGTCGGAGATCGCCCATTTCGCCCGCGTCGACAATGCCCAGTACCGCCTGCTCAAGGCGACGACACCGGGCAGCTACACCTTCATCCTTGAAGGTTCCAAGGAGCTGCCGCGCCGGGTCATGCACCCCAAGCGCAAGACCATCGGACTGCGCATTCCGGACCATCCGGTGGCGCTGGCCCTGCTCGAAGAACTGAACGAGCCGCTGCTGACGACGACGCTGCAACTGCCGGGCGACGAGTTTCCGCTGACC
>CAIXSK010000058.1 GCA_903922075.1 uncultured beta proteobacterium
CGTCTGCAAGAGCGTATCACCTCGACCAAGGTTGGCTCGATCACCTCCATCCAGGCCGTTTATGTGCCTGCCGATGACTTGACCGACCCGTCCCCGGCTACCACCTTCCTGCACCTCGACTCCACGGTTGTGCTGTCGCGTGACATCGCCTCGCTGGGTATCTACCCGGCCGTCGATCCGCTCGACTCCACCTCTCGCCAGCTCGACCCGCAAGTTGTGGGCGAAGAGCATTACGCCGTTGCTCGTGCCGTGCAGATGAATCTGCAGCGCTACAAGGAACTGCGTGACATCATCGCGATTCTGGGTATGGACGAACTGTCTCCCGAAGACAAGCTGGCCGTGTCCCGCGCTCGTAAGATCCAGCGCTTCCTGTCGCAGCCGTTCCACGTGGCTGAAGTCTTCACCGGTTCGCCGGGCAAGTTCGTTTCCCTCAAGGACACGATCAAGGGCTTCAAGGGCATCTGTGCTGGCGAATACGATCACCTGCCGGAACAAGCGTTCTACATGGTCGGCGGTATCGAGGAAGTCATCGAAAAGGCGAAGACGCTGTAATAATTGGCGTCTGCATAGGAGCTAGTAATGGCTATGACTGTTCATTGTGATGTCGTCAGTGCTGAAGAATCGATTTTCTCCGGCCTGGTGGAAATCGCAGTGTTTCCCGGCGAAGCCGGGGAACTTGGCATTCTGCCGCGTCACACGCCGCTGCTGACTCGCATCAAGCCGGGCACCATTCGTTTGAAGGTGCCCGACCAGAGCGAGTTCGAGCTGGTGTATGTGTCCGGCGGCATGCTGGAAGTTCAGCCCGACATGATTACCGTGTTGGCTGACACCGCGATCCGCGCCCACGATCTGGACGAAGCCAAGGCAATGGAAGCCAAGAAGCGTGCCGAAGAAGCCCTGGCCAATCGGAATGCTGAAATGGACTACGCTGCCGCCGAGGCCGAACTGGCCCAGGCTGTTGCCCAGTTGCAAGCAATCCAGCGTTTGCGCAAACATACGCACTAATCCGGAATAAACGGACAAAAAAGGCAGCCTAGGCTGCCTTTTTCATTTTTGCGGAAGCAACTTGCTATAAACGGGAAATCCGCATTTCCAGGCACGCCAGATCGTCCCGCAAGCTATTGACCTCCTTGCCAAAGGCCGAGAGATCCTTGTCCGACGCCAGCAATCTGGAATCTTCGACTGCGTATTCGGCGATGTTCTCGGTAGCCTTGGCTATACCTTGCTGAATTCTGGCTATCGCGGTCTGTCCGAACATGACCAGACGCCGAGCCGGAATATCGCCGACAATGCCGGCCAAATCTCCTTCCGCATCCCATTTCAGGTTGCGAAAGACAAAGGCAAGACTCTCGGCAACCTCTGCCGACCCCCCAAGTTTTACCGCGCCGAACAGCTTTTCCCGCTCGAACAATGCGCCAACGGCTGATGCCGTGGGCAGCGTCAAAGTGACGTCAGGGGGCGCCGCGCTATCGCTCCCCATGAAAAAACCGTGCTCGTCGATAGTCAGCGTGATTCTTATCCAGCCAGCCTCGACAAGCAGCCGCGCGCCAGAATGCTGACGCAGTCTTTCCTGCGCCCACGTCTCGCCCTGGATTAGGTGATTAAGGCCCCGGATGGGAAGTTGCCTCATCGCGCCAATCAATCGATTGCTCTAAAACTTATACCCGCGATGCAGGGCAACCACCCCCAGTGCGAGATTGAAATATTCGACCTGCTCCAGCCCGGCCTTTTCCATCATCGTCTTCAATTCTTCCTGACCCGGATGCACCCGAATGGACTCCGAAAGGTAACGATAGCTGTCTGAATCGTTGGTGACCAACTTGCCGACTCTGGGAATAACCTGGAAAGAATAGAAATCGTAGATCGGCGCCAACGGCTTCCAGATCTGCGAAAACTCGAGGACCAACAGGCGTCCCCCCGGACGCAGCACACGCCGCATTTCGGCCAGCGCCACCTCCTTGTGCGTCATGTTGCGCAAACCAAAGGCTACGGTGACACAGTCGAACCAGTCGTCGGTGAAGGGAAGCTTTTCTGCGTCGCATTGCGCCACCGGCAGCATGAATCCCTTGTCGAGCAAGCGGTCCCGGCCATGGGCGAGCATCGCGTTGTTGATATCGGTCAGCCAGACCTCGCCGCTTTTGCCGACCTTCTTGGCGAAAGCCAGCGAGAGATCGCCCGTACCTCCGGCGACGTCCAGGACCCGAGAACCCTCGCGAACACCGCTGCGCTGGATGGTGAATGCTTTCCAGAGGCGATGCATGCCGCCTGACATCAGGTCGTTCATCAGGTCGTAACGGCCGGCGACGGAATCGAATACATCGGCGACCCGGCGGGCCTTTTCCTGCTCGGCTACGGTCTCGTAGCCAAAATGCGTCTTGTCGTTGTTCATGACTTTAATGGTGATGACCGCAGCCGCCTCCGGCTGCCGGACGTGAAGTAGTGTCGACATCGCGGGACAGTCCCTGTGCCTCTATCTGTGCCAGATAGTTCTGCCATAGTTCCTCGTGATGCTTGCCCAGGTTGTAGAGCAAATCCCATGAATAGAGGCCGCTATCGTGACCATCGGAAAATACCAGACGCAAGGCATAGGTGCCGACCGGCTCGATGCGCTCGATGTCGACATTGCGCTTGCCGGTTTGCAGGGTTTCCTGGCCGGGACCATGACCCCGAGCTTCCGCTGACGGGGTATAGACGCGGAGATATTCAAAATCGAGCGCGAACGTCTCACCGCCGTCGTAGGTCAGCTCAAGACGCCTGGATTTCTGATGCAGTTTGATCTCGCTCGGTATCGGTGTGTCGCGGTCAATACCAGCCATGGCTTCCTCCGGGAATGAGAGCGCTAGTTTAGCTCACTCCCTCCTTGGTCGGGCCAAGATGGGTCAAAGTAGATTAAAACTGATGCGGTCGAAATCGGTTCCACGCTGGAGGACATGGTTCATTCGCACCTGCCACGGCTTGGCATCGCCGGAATAGACGTCGAGCACCCGACTTGCCTGGTACATCCCGGGCGGCAGCACGATCGATGCTTCTTCGCCGATCGCCGGTACGGCCGGCATCAGGAAGGCCCGAACGTAACGCTCGCTGTTGCCACCGACCTGTGAGGCAACCCTGACCCCCAACCCGCTCGGCATGCCGGGCAAAGTCGCCACCCCGACAATGATCCCTCCGGACTCCTCCTGCATCAGCCAGGTAGCCTGGGCGAGAAGAAAGTGTTCGCCGTCGTGCGGACAGACAATCATCAGCTGGCCGTGCGATATTTTCTGCCCGGCATTGCTCCTGCCCAGGCGAAAACCATTGGCCGAGTGATTGATCACCGCCCATTCGTCGACCGGGAAGTTGATTTGCGGCTTGATCGCCAACACTTGCCCAGGTTCGGCTCTTTCTCCGAAGGTGAAGAGCTGATCGAACTGGCCGCGCGAATAGGCTGTCGCCGAATCCGGTTGTTCGAATTCCCGGCCGGTCACGCAAAAATGCATGGCCTCGAAGCCAACGGCAACCTTCGCCACACCTTCGGTGGCGAAACGTCGGAAACGGCGCGGCGAGGCCAGTTGGGACCATGGCCGTGACAGGTGTTCAAGCAGGGCGATCACATTTCCGGAAATCTCCTCGCCCAAGCCCAGCTGCGAAGGTCGCACACGCTGGCGCAGCTGGCTGAGCATGTGGCTGATCTGCAGACCCAGCCGGCCAGTATCAAGACACCGTGAATCCTGCCCGGCCTCTTCGGTAACGGTAGTCGGGTGGAGCGGGGCATCCTTCATCAATTCGATGACATAGGCCGGAACCTCCAGATCGTCATCTAGTTTGTGGAGCGACACCAAGGGCGCCCACATACCGGCCCAGCGCCTGATCAGGTTCAGGTTGCGTACGCTGTTGCTGTAGGGACTGGCAATGTCGATCAGCAACAAGGTGGTATAGGCGGCAGCGCAGTGCGTCGCCTGCAGGCTGCTTTCCAGGACATCCTCGACCGGGGTGTAGGCGACGCCCCATTCTTCCGCGCTGGCGTAGAAGCCGTGCAAGTCGAGCCAGATCCCGGCTGGCAACTCCCGGCGGGCACGGTAATGCTCGAGAATGACCATTCCCGTGTAGTAGAGGCAGCGATGCAGGATGGTCGCCACTAGCGTCACGTACTGGGAATTATCGGCATCCGGCTCTTCGAGACGGGCGCAGAGCGCGTAAGCCTTGCCCATCTTGCGCCAGGCCATGACCACCTGCTGGAAATACGACTCCTCTTCGTCGGCCAGCGGCAAGGATTTGTTGTGATAGCGCCGGGCCATTTCCTCTTCGACGAAGCACAAAGGGGCGCGGGCCTGCTCAAGCAGCGCCAGCAGAACCCCTGGGTCGGGCGGTGCAATCAGCAGGCCATCGAGAAAGCGAATGAGCTGCCGTTCGGCGACAACCGGATTGGCCAGGGGCAATTGCGAAAGGAAATCCATGCCTGTCCGGAGATCGGGGACATCCAGCGGAAGTTCCTTGGCGCTCGTATTCATGGTCAATCCAGTCTTATTCGATCATTCCCAGCAGGCGGGACAGCGCGTGTGCCATCTCATCGCTGCTCACCGGCGGCCGATTCACAATCCCGTCCCGGTGCACCTTGCCCCAGACCGGCTCAGGAAAATGCCGGTCATCGCTCCACCGGGGAATGATATGCCAATGGACATGCGGCACCATATTGCCGAAGCTGGCCAGATTGATTTTTTGTGGCGCGAATAGCGTTCTAACCACAGATTCGACCGCAAAAACGATGCGCATCAGATATTCGCGGGCTTCCGGTGCAAGATCGGTCATCTCCCGCACATGCTCGGTCCAGATAACCCGGCAGAAGCCGGGGTAGTGCGAATCGTCGACCCGGACTACCCGACAGAGCGGCGACTGCCACAGGATGGCGCCACCAGGATTACTACATAGTTCGCAAGACTGACTGCCGCTTTCCACGCCATGCCGCTCCGGTGAGTTAATCGGAAATATACCGGAGTCAAATTATCACGGGCCGCCACCGCGAAGAAATGAAGAATGTCACGGTCGGCGGCAAAAATTGGCAAAAATCAGAGCAGCACGCGTTCGATACCGCCGGTGTTGGCCTTGCCGACATAATCGGCCATCCAGTTTTCGCCGAGTAGATGTTTGGCCAGTTCGACAACGATGTAGTCTGCCTTGGTATCGGCGTCGTCATCGTAGCGCGAGAGGCCCTGCAGGCAGGCCGGACAGGAAGTCAGGATCTTGACGTCGCCGGTGAAGCCATCGGCGCGCAATTTCTCGGCCCGCTGCTCGATATCCTGCTGCTTTCTGAACTTGACCTGGGTGGCGATGTCCGGCCGCGAATAGGCGAAGGAACCGGCGTCGCCGCAGCAGCGGTCGGTCAGCGGCACTTCCTGGCCCATCAGCGTCTTGGTTACGGCCAGCGCGTTATACGACTTCATCGGCGTGTGGCAGGGCTCGTGGTACATGTAACGTGCACCGGTCAGGCCATCCAGCCTGATGCCCTTTTCCATCAGGTACTCGTGGATGTCGAGCAGGCGGCAACCGGGGAAGATCTTCTCGAACTGGTATTTCTGCAGCTGGTCCATGCAGGTGCCGCAGGAAACGATCACCGTCTTGATGTCGAGATAGTTCAGCGTATTGGCCACGCGATGGAAGAGCACGCGGTTGTCGGTGGTGATCTTCAGGCCCTTGTCGTCGTCGCCGGAAGCGGTCTGCGGATAGCCGCAGCACAGATAGCCCGGCGGTAGCACGGTGGTGGCGCCGACCTGATAGAGCATCGCCTGCGTGGCCAGGCCGACCTGCGAGAACAGGCGCTCGGAGCCGCAGCCGGGGAAGTAGAACACAGCTTCGGAATCCTCGCTGGCTAGCTTCGGGTTGCGGATGACCGGGATGACCTTGTCGTCCTCGATGTCGAGCAACGCCCGTGAGGTACGCTTGGGCAGGTTGCCCGGCATCGGCCGGTTGAGGAAGTGGATGACCTGGGTCTTGACGCTCGGTGCGCCGAGCGTCGCCGGCGGATGGGCGCGGGTTTCCTGGATCAGGCCGATCACCTTGGCCGCCTTGTGGGCGAGGCGCTGGGCCTTGAAGCCGAAGTCCATCATGACGCCGCGCATCAGCTTGATGGTCGCCGGGTCCTTCAGGTTCAGGTAGGTCATCGCCGCCAGCGTGCCGGGGCTCGTCCGCTTCTTGTCCTGCTTGCGCAGGAAATTGCGCATCGCCACCGAAACGTCGCCGAAGTCGATGTCGACCGGGCAGGGCTTCAGGCAGCGGTGGCAGACCGTGCAATGGTCGGCGACGTCGTTGAATTCGTCGAAGTGCTTCAGCGAAATGCCGCGCCGGGTCTGCTCCTCGTAGAGGAAGGCCTCGACCAGCAGCGAGGTGGCGAGAATCTTGTTGCGCGGGCTGTAGAGCAGATTGGCACGCGGCACGTGGGTCGAGCAGACCGGCTTGCATTTGCCGCAGCGCAGGCAGTCCTTGACCATGTCGGAAATCTTGCCGATCTCCGACTGCTCCATGATCAGCGATTCGGTGCCGAGCAGGCTGAACGAGGGCGTGTAGGCGTTGCCCATGTCGCCGCCGGCCATCAGCTTGCCCTTGTTGAAGCGGCCTTCCGGGTCGACCTTCTGCTTGTAGGCGCGGAAGGGGCCGATTTCTTCCTCGGTCAGGAATTCCAGCTTGGTGATGCCGATCCCGTGCTCGCCGGAAATCACCCCATCCAGGCCGCGGGCCAGGTGCATGATGCGTTCGACGGCATGGTGCGCGGTCTGCAGCATCTCGTAATTGTCGGAATTGACCGGGATATTGGTATGCACGTTGCCGTCGCCGGCGTGCATGTGCAGGGCGACGAAGACGCGGCCGCGCAGCACTTCCTTGTGGATGGTCTCGATCCGGTCGACGACCGGGCGATACATCGCGCCGTCGAAAATCTTGCTCAGGCGGGCCTTCAGTTCCTGCTTCCAGGACGTACGCACCGAGTAATCCTGCAGGCGGTGGAACAGCGTCGGGTTGGCCGCCTTGTTGGTCAGCTCGCCGGCCACCACACCATAGGAAGCGAAGCGCGATTCGGCTTCGGCCAGCGGCAGGTCGAGGTTCTCCAGCAGCCATTCCCAGCGCAGGCGCACGGCCTCGACGTAATCCAGAGCGGCCTGCCGGCGGTCGCCGATCAGCACTTCCTTGTCGAGGTTGGCATCGCCGGCATGCAAGGGCAGCTCGCCCTTGAGGAATTCGGCGAGCGCATCGCACAGGGCCAGCTTGTTCTGCGTGGACAGCTCGATGTTGATGCGCTCGATGCCGTCGCAGTAGTCGCCCATGCGCGGCAGCGGAATCACCACGTCTTCATTGACCTTGAAGGCGTTGGTGTGACGCGAAATGGCGGCGGTGCGCGAACGGTCGAGCCAGAATTTCTTGCGCGTTTCGGCGTCGACGGCGATGAAACCCTCGGCGGCGCGCAGGTTGCACATGCGGACGACTTCGGAGGC
>CAIXSK010000059.1 GCA_903922075.1 uncultured beta proteobacterium
GAAGAGCGGGTTGGTTTGGGTTTCTCTGATTGGATTGGGCGTTTGCTTTTAATCTTGTTCGGTTCAGGCCGGGCGAACGACGATGTCGCCCGACAGGATCTGCGCCTGGCAGGCCAGGCGATGGCCGCGCGGGGCGAGGTTGTCCTTGAGTACCTGGTCTTCCAGGATGCTCGGCGGGGCGAGGTTTTCGCCGCCGGAAACGATCCTGGTCAGGCAGGTGCAGCATTCGCCTTCGCGGCAGCCGTAGGTGATGCCGGCGCCGACTTTTTCGGACACTTCGATCAGCCGGGTGCCGGCCGGCACGGTGACGGATACGCCGATATCTTCGAAGGTGACTTTGGCTTTTGGCATGTAATTTCTCCCTGTTTACGCCAGCGCCGCCAGGCTGATCTCGCGCTGTTCGATCTGGCCGGTCAGGTGACGGGCCACTTGTTCGCCGAGGTTCCGGCATTGCGCCAGTTCGCCGGCATCCGGCACCAGCTTGATGCGCAACCCGTCGACCGGGACGCGCAATTTCAGTCCACGCAGGCGGTCCTCGATCAGCCGTACCGCCTCGCCGCTCCAGCCGTAGGAGCCGAAGGCGGCGCCCAGCTTGCCCTTGACGTTGACCGTGGTCAGAGACGACAGCACGTCCCAAATCGGCTTGACCGCGTCGCCGTTGATCGTCGGGCTGCCGAAGGCCAGGCCGTCGGCTTCCTCGATCAGGTCGGTGAAGATGCCCGATTCGCCGCCTTCGAGGTCGTACAGCGAGACGCGAACGCCGACTATGGTTTCGGCGCCGGCGGCGAGCGCCTCGGCCATCCGCCGGGTGTTGCCATAGGCCGAGATGTAGAAGACGACCAGCGTCTTTTCGCTGCGCGCCTCGTTGAACAAGCGCGGGGTGGCCAGTTCGCGGTAGCGGTGCACGTAGTCGCGTGGCTGGTGGCGCAGGATGGGGCCGTGGGCCGGGGCGATCAGTTGAATGGCTAGCGGTTCGATCAGCGCCACGGCATCGAGCACATACTCGCGGAAGGGCCGCATGATGTGGGCGTAGTAGTACTCGAACGAGAAGCGAAAATCGCCGACGCGGTCGTTGAACAACCGCGGGTCGCAGAAATGGCAGCCGAAGACGTCGCCGGAGAACAGCATGCCCTCCTCGACCAGATAGGTGCACTGGGTGTCCGGCCAGTGCAGGTAGGGCGTGTGCAGGAAGCGCAGCCTGCGGCCGCCGAGATCGACCTCGTCGTCGGTGGTCACCGGGATGTACTCGGGCGGCTTCTCGCCGGAGGGCTTCAACAGCGCCTTCAGCATCATCTGGGCGCGGCTGGACAGATACACCTTGGCCTGCGGCGCGCGCTTCAGCAACTCGGGCAGGGCGCCGCTGTGGTCCGGCTCCAGGTGGTTGAGGACGATGACGCTGATTTCGTCGTAGCGGGCGACCGATTCGAGGCGGGCGAAGAAGGTGTCGGCGAACTCCTCCTTGACCGTGTCGATGACCGCGACGCCGGTCTCGCCGCGCACCACGTAGCTGTTGTAGCTGGTGCCGTTGGCGGTCTTCAGGATGATGTCGAAATTGCGCAGATGCGGGTCCAGCGCGCCCACCCAGTGGACGCCCGGCGCCAGTTCGACGGCGGAATCAGCGAGTCCCGCAGCTGGCATCTTCCTCTTCCTCGTCGGCATGGCTGCCACAGCTGCCGTGGCCGGCCGGGCCGTGCACGCAGGCTTCGATGTTGCCTGCGGGCAGGTCGACGTTGTTCAGCCCGATCCAGGCGTCCACCTTGGCGGTGTCGAAGCCGACCATGCGTTGATCGCCGATTTCCATCAGCGGGCGGCGGATCAGCAGCGGGTTATCGAGCAGCAGGTGCAGGGCGTCTTCGAAACCGAGGTGCTCGGGCACGATTTCGCCAGCCTTGACGGCCGGGGCGGCGGGGTTGAACCACTCGGCCACCGGTAGTTGGCCGAGGAAGGCGAGCAGGCGGTCGGCCGTCCACGGCTCGCTCTTCAGGTTTTTGGCCTGGACGGTGTGGCCGGCGGCGGCGAGCAGGGTCTTCTGGCGGAGGTTGCCTTTGCAGCCGGGTTTTTCGTAGAAGGTGATGGTGGTCATGGGGTGGGTTCTTTTCGTGGGCTTTAGGTTGCTTTTCTGGACTTGTCTTTTCCGCCCTTGAGGGGCGTCTTACTTTCTTTTGCTTCGCCAAAAGAAAGTAAGCAAAGAAAAGGCGACCCTGGGTCGGCGCCGGCTTCGCCGGTTCCCTGCGTTACTCGACGTTGGCGGGGGCTGCGGAACTCGGGCCTTCGGCCCTCAGACAGTCCTCGCCCTTTTTCCGCCAACGCCTGCGTTACTCGGCGCCTCTCAAGGGGCCCGGAAAACCATCCGTGGCCTAACCGGGAAATTTCAAATTTGGGCCTTTTTTCGGCCCGACCGTAGCATTCCGACCGGACAGCTGCCTGACCCCGGACGCCTTTCGGGTCCCCCTGAGAGGCGCTGAGCAACGCAGGCGGGCCGGGGGCTTTCGGCGAGGACTGTTTGAGGGGCGTAGCCCCGAGTTCCGCAGCCGCCCGGCCTGCCGAGTAGCGCAAGGGACCGGCGTAGCCGGCGCCGACCCGGGGGTCGCCTTTTCTTTGGCTACTTTCTTTTGGCGAAGCAAAAGAAAGTACGCCCGCCCTCAAGGCGGAAAGCACGAGTTCAGAAAAGGTTCAGAAAAGCCCCCTAGCGTCCAGGCACAGAAAGCAGACCACCAACCCGATCTCCATCGTCTCCCGCCCCCCCATCTGCTACCATTCGCCCCTGATTTTTCAGGCCTTCTCCCTTGTCTTCCCTTTCCGAAATCTTCTCCCCCGACGGGCCGCTGGCTCAGGCCATCGGCGGTTATCGCGTGCGCGGTCAGCAGCTTGAAATGGCCGAGCGCATCGCCGCCGCCATCAACAGCCAGGCGGTGTTCATTGCCGAGGCCGGCACCGGCACGGGCAAGACGTTCGCCTACCTGGTGCCGGCGCTGCAGTCGGGCGGCAAGGTGATCGTGTCGACCGGCACCAAGACCCTGCAGGACCAGCTGTTCAACAAGGACCTGCCAATGGTCCGCGACGCGCTGAAGGCGCCGGTCAAGATCGCGCTGCTGAAGGGCCGGGCCAACTACGTCTGCCCCTACCACCTGCAGCAC
>CAIXSK010000060.1 GCA_903922075.1 uncultured beta proteobacterium
CGTTGCCGCCCGGCCTCAAGATGGCCGCCAAGCTGCCCACCCCGATCTTCACGCCGGCCACCAAGGCCGCCGTCGGCGACCATGACGAAAACGTCTCCTTCGCCACCGCCCAGGCCAACTGCGCCGCCGACCTCGCCGAAGCGCTGGCCGGCACCGGCAAGAACGGCGCCGGTCTGGCCGACGAAGCCCGCATCGCCGCCCTCCGCCTGTACGAAGAAGCAGCGGCCTTTGCCCGTGGCCGCGGCATCATCATCGCCGACACCAAGTTCGAATTCGGCATCGACGCCGCCGGCACCCTGCACCTGATCGACGAGGCGCTGACCCCGGATTCCTCGCGTTTCTGGCCGGCCGACCAGTACCAGGAAGGCAGCAACCCGCCGTCCTACGACAAGCAGTACGTCCGCGACTACCTGGAAACCCTGGACTGGGGCAAGGTCGCCCCCGGCCCCAAACTGCCGGCCGACGTCATCGCGCGGACCAGCGCCAAGTACATCGAAGCCTACGAAAAGCTGACCGGCAAGACGCTGTAAGCGACTGCCGCTTCAACTAAAACGCCCGCGTCATGCGGGCGTTTCTACTTTGGGATGCGTGGTGCCAGAACCAGCCGGTCAATTTAATTTCGACCGAAATTGACGCCGCCTCCTTGGTTGCTCAATGCATTTTGATTTTTGCCTTTTTTTCGGGGCGACCGTAGCATTGGTCTTCCTGGCTGGCATTGGCTGCCACGTACAGCCCCCACTGAACCCCGCCCCTCCCCCCCGGTCAAACGTCCGAGACCCCGACCGCGGAGGCTGCCATGAAACACCCCATTGACCACTTCTCACCCACCGGCTTTGCCCTGCCGGGCATCCGTCAGATCGGCATAGACCGTCCGCTGACCTGGCTCAAGGCCGGCTGGCATGACCTGCGCGCCAATCCCCTGCCTTCGCTGGCCTACGGCCTGCTGTTCGCGCTGGGCGGCGACCTGATCATCCTCGCCCTGCTCGAGACGCCGCATCTGCTGACTGTCTCGATCTCCGGCTTCTTCCTCGTTGCGCCGCTGCTCGCCGCCGGGCTCTACGAACTGAGCCGCAAGACCGAAGCCGGCGAGAAGATCCTGTTCATCGACTCGCTCAAATGCTTTGGCCGCAATGGCCAGTCGCTGGCCTTCTTCGGTTTGATCCTGGCCCTGGTCGCGCTGATGTGGGAGCGTTTTTCGGCGGTCGCCTTCGCGCTGATCGGCGCCACCTCGACTTCAGTCGCCAGCGTCTACCTGAACGAAATCCTGTTCGATGGCGAACACCTGGCCTTCGCCGCCACCTGGTTCGTGCTCGGCGGCGCGCTGGCGCTTTTCGTCTACGCGCTGGCCGTCGTTTCGGTGCCGCTGATGCTCGACCGCGACGCCGACGTCGCGACGGCAATCATGACCAGCCTGCGCGTCTTCGCGCTGAACGCCGGCCCCCTGCTGCTCTGGGCGGCCCTGCTCGTCGGCCTGTCTCTGCTCGGTTTCGCCACGCTGCTGTTCGGCCTGATCGTGATCATGCCGATTCTCGGCCACGCCTCGTGGCATGCTTACCGCGAGCTTGTAGAATAGACTTCTTCCCCCTCCCCGAACGGGCGGCGCAGACCGCCCTTTTTCATTGCCCCCGACGAGACCATGACGACCACCAATCCCCTGCTCGATTTCTCCGATCTTCCCCGCTTCGACCTGATCCAGCCGGAACACGTCAAGCCGGCCATCGAAACGCTGCTCGCCGATGGCCGCGCGCTGATCGAACGGCTGACCGCCGACACCACGCCAGCCACCTGGGCCGATTTTGGCGGGGCGCTGTCCGATGGGCTGGAACCCTTCGGGCGCGCCTGGGGCATCGTCGGCCACCTGCACTCGGTCAATGACGTGCCCGCCTGGCGCGATGCCTACAACGAAATGCTGCCCGAGGTGTCGCGCTTCTATGCCGAACTTGGCCAAAACCTCAAGCTGTTCGAGAAATACAAGGCCCTGCGCGGCAGCGCCGAGTACGCCGGCCTGAGCCGCGAACAAAAGAAAATCGTCGATAACGAGGTGCGCGATTTCCGCCTCTCCGGCGCCGAACTGCCGGAAGAGCAGAAGCCGCGCTTCCAGGCGATCATGGAAGAGCTGTCGCAACTGTCGGCCAAGTTCGCCGAGAACCTGCTCGACGCGACCAATGCCTTCGCCGAAGTCATCACCGACGAAACCCTGCTCGCCGGCCTGCCCGACGATGCGCTGGAAGCCGCCAAAAGCGCCGCCGAGAAGGCTGGTGTCGAGGGCTGGAAATTCACGCTGCACGCGCCCTCCTACGGCCCGGTGATGCAGTACGCCGAGAACCGCGACCTGCGCGCCCGGATGTACCGCGCCTACGCCACCCGCGCCGCCGAATTCGCCGATGGCAGCAGCAAGCCGGAATGGGACAACACCCCGGTCATCCAGCGCATGCTGGAACTGCGCCTTGAAGACTCGAAGATGCTCGGTTTCAACAACTTCGCGGAAGTCTCGCTGGTCCCCAAGATGGCCGAAACGCCGGCCCAAGTGCTCGCCTTCCTGCGCGAGCTGGCGGCCAAGGCCAAGCCTTTTGCCGAAAAGGACGTTGCCGAACTGCGCGCCTTCGCCAAGGATGAGTTGGGTTTCGCCGACTTCCAGCCCTGGGATGCCGCCTACGTCTCCGAAAAACTGCTGCAAAAGCGCTACGCTTTCTCCGAGCAGGAAGTGAAGCAGTATTTCACCGAGCCCAAGGTGCTCGGTGGCCTGTTCCAGGTCATCGAGAGCCTGTTCAACGTCAAGGTCAAGCCGGACACGGCGCCGGTCTGGCACGAGGACGTCAAGTTCTTCCGTCTTGAATCGCCGGCCGGCGAACTGGTCGGCCAGTTCTACCTCGACCTTTACGCCCGCGAAACCAAGCGCGGCGGTGCCTGGATGGACGAGGCGCGGTCGCGTCGCCGGGTCGTCAATGGCATCCAGAAGCCGATTGCCTACCTGAACTGCAACTTCGCCCGCCCGGTCGGTGGCAAACCGGCCACCTTCACGCACGACGAGGTGACCACGCTGTTCCACGAGACCGGCCACGGCCTGCACCACCTGCTGACCCGCGGCGAGGAGCTGGGCGTTTCCGGCATCCACGGCGTCGAATGGGATGCCGTCGAACTGCCCTCGCAGTTCATGGAAAACTACTGCTGGGAATGGAGCGTGCTGCAAGGCATGACCGCCCACGTGGACACCGGCGCCACCCTGCCGCGCGAGCTGTTCGACAAGATGCTGGCCGCCCGGAATTTCCAGAGCGGCATGATGGCCGTGCGCCAGATCGAATTTTCGCTATTCGACATGCTGATCCATTCGGACTTCGCCCCGGCCGGCAGCAAGAGCGTGATGGACCTGCTCAACGAGGTGCGCCGCGAGGTGGCAGTGCTGATTCCGCCGGCCTGGCACCGTTTCCCGAACAGCTTTTCGCACATTTTCGGTGGTGGCTACGGCGCCGGCTATTTCAGCTACAAGTGGGCGGAAGTGCTGTCGGCCGACGCCTACGCCGCCTTTGAAGAAGCCGGTAACCCGTTCGATGCCACCGTTGGCCAGCGCTTTCTCGACGAAATTCTGGCGGTCGGCGGCTCGCGCCCGGCCATCGAATCCTTCAAGGCCTTCCGCGGTCGCGAACCGAGCGTCGATGCACTTCTGCGTCATAGCGGTATGATTGCTGCCTAAGCCGTTCAAGGGGAGAAAACCATGCGTTACCTGCTGATGCTGTGCCTAGTACTGTCCGGCACCTCGGCGCTGGCCGAGACTTACCGCTGGTCGGACTCGGCGGGCAAGACCGTCATTTCCGACTCACCGCCGCCGGGCCAGGCCAAGGGCGTCGTCAAGGTTGGCGGCAAGCCCGAACCCAGCGACGGCATGTCCTTCGCCACGAAGCGGGCGACCGAGGCCTTCCCGGTCACGCTCTACACCTCGGCCGATTGCGTCATCGAATGCAAGCAGGCGCGCGACCTGCTGAGCGGACGCGGCGTGCCCTTCAGCGAGAAAATGGTGCAGTCGGCTGCCGAAATCGAAGAACTGAAGCAAGTGGCCGGCGACCTCTTCGTGCCCACCCTGAAGGTCGGCAAACAGAATTTCCGCGGTTTCGAGGCCGGCGCCTACAACAACCTGCTCGACCTGGCCGGCTACCCGAAGAGCGCAGCCAAGACTGCGAGCGGCGAGAGCAAGTGAAGATCGCCAGCTGGAACGTCAATTCGTTGAAGGTGCGCCTGCCGCACCTGCTCGACTGGCTCGCCGCCGCGCAGCCGGACGCCCTGTGTCTGCAGGAACTGAAGCTGGAAGACCACAATTTTCCGCGTGCCGAGATCGAGGCGGCCGGCTACCAGGTCGCCTTTTCCGGCCAGAAGACCTACAACGGCGTCGCCCTGCTCGCCCGCCAGCCCATCCACGATGTCGTCTGCGGCAACCCGCACTTTCCCGACGAGCAGAAGCGCCTGATCAGCGGCACCGTCGGCGATACCCGCATCGTCTGCGCCTACATGCCGAACGGCCAGGCGGTGGGCAGCGACAAGTACGACTACAAGCTGCGCTGGCTCGATGCGCTGGCCGTCTGGCTCGGCGAGGAAATGACCAAATACCCGAAGCTGGCGCTCTGTGGCGATTACAACATCGCCCCCGACGACCGCGATGTGCATGACCCGGCAGCCTGGGCCGGCGGCATTCTCTGCTCGGAACCCGAACGCGCCGCCTTCCAGCGTTTCCTCGGTCTCGGCCTGAGCGACAGCTTCCGGCTGTTCGAGCAGCCGGAAAAGACCTTCTCGTGGTGGGATTACCGGATGCTCGGCTTCCAGAAAAACCTCGGCCTGCGCATCGACCACGTGCTGCTTTCGGCGCCGCTGGCCGAAAAATGCAGCGCCGCCGGCATCGACCGCGCGCCGCGCAAGCTGGAACGGCCGTCCGATCACGCGCCGATATGGGCCATCGTCGATTGATTCCATGAATGCTACGGTCGCCCCGGAAAAACTGGCAAAACTGTACCCGGCGCTCGCCGGCCTGCCCGCCGAACGGCTCGCCGTGCTGACCGCGCCGCAAGCCGTCATGCACCTGCCGGCCGGCACCCAGGTTTTTGCCGAGCACCAGCCCTGCCAGGGCTTCCCGCTGCTGCTTGAGGGCAGCATCAAGGTCATCAAGCTGGCCGCCAGCGGCCGCGAACTAATGCTCTACCGCGTCGCGCCGGGCGGTTCGTGCATCATCAGTTCGAGCTGCCTGCTCGGCCACACCGACTACAACGCCCGCGGCATCGCGGAGACGCCGCTCACCCTGCTTGCCTTGCCGGTCCGGGATTTCGCAGCCTTGATGGTCGACCACGCGCCCTTCCGCGATTTCGTCTTCCACCTGTTCGCCGAGCGCATCGGCGAACTGATGCAACTGGTCGAGGAAGTCGCCTTCGCCCGCCTCGACCAGCGGCTGGCCAAGCTGCTGCTCGCCCGCGATACGACAACGCTGAACGTCACCCACCAGCAACTGGCCGACGAACTGGGCAGCGTCCGCGAAATCGTCAGTCGGCTGTTGAAGGGCTTCGCCGCCCAGGGCCTGGTCACCCTCGGCCGCGAACAGCTGACCATCACCGACCGCGACGGTTTGCAGAAACTCGCCGCTGTGTGACTCAGGTTACATACATCGCCATGCGCCAGTAATACATTGGCACCCGTACAAACAACCTGACGGAGAAAACACCATGGCTGCAAATGTTGGCGGAATCGACAAAATCCTGCGTATCGTCGTTGGCGCCGGCCTGATCGGCTGGGCCGCGACCAGCGGCCCGATCTGGGCATGGGTCGGCATCGTGCCGCTTGCCACGGGTTTGATGGGCTGGTGCCCGCTCTACCCGCTGCTCGGCATGAGCACCTGCCCGAGCAAGAAGTAAGCTGGCCTTCCAGCCGTAAAAAAACCCGCCGCGGCGGGTTTTTTCGTTAACGGGCGCCAGCCACCATCAACTCAGGTAGTTGGCAATCCGGACATAGCCTTCGACTGGAATATCCTCGGCGCGGCGGGTCGGGTCGATGCCCATTTCGGCGAAGGCCGACTCGCTCAACAGACTCTTCATGGTGTTGCGGAGCATCTTGCGGCGTTGCGAGAAGGCGGTCAGCACGACCTGGGCCAGCTTCTCCTGACTTTTGGCCTTGAGCTCCGAGAGCGGCTTGGGGATCAGGCGGACGACGGCCGACTGGACCTTGGGCGGCGGATCGAAGCTCTCGGGCGGCACGTCGATCAGCCATTCGAGCCAGAAGCGGTACTGCAGCATCACCGACAGGCGGCCGAAATCGGCGTCGCCCGGCTCGGCCACCATGCGCTCGACGACTTCCTTCTGCAGCATGAAGTGCATGTCGCGGACGATGTCGACGTACTCGGCGAGATGGAAAAGCAGCGGCGTGGAGATGTTGTAGGGCAGGTTGCCGACCAGGCGAAGATCCTTGCCGATGCTGGCGAAATCGAAGGCCAGCGCATCGCCTTCATGGATCGTCATGCGTTCGGGCGTATGCTGTTTTTTGAGCCGGGCGATCAGGTCGCGGTCGATTTCGACGACATGCAGGTGATCGACCCGGGCCATCAGGGGCTCGGTGATCGCGCCGAGGCCGGGGCCGATTTCGACGACGATTTCGTCGCGTTTGGGGTCGATCGCCGAGACGATGGCACCGATGATGCCGTGGTCGACCAGAAAATTCTGGCCGAAACGTTTGCGGGCGACGTGACCCTTCATTGGATTTTCCTTAAGGCCATGCGCGCCGCTTCGCCAACAGCTTCGAACAGGCTGCCGGGATCGGCCCGGCCGGTGCCGGCCAGTTCCAGCGCCGTGCCGTGGTCGACCGAGGTGCGGATGATCGGCAGGCCGAGCGTGACGTTGATACCTTTGCCGAAAGTGGCGTACTTGAGGGCGGTCAGGCCCTGGTCGTGGAACATGGCGAGCACGGCGTCGCCCTGGGCGAGGATGGGCGGGGTGAACAGGGTGTCGGCCGGATAGGGGCCGGATAGCGCCATGCCTTCGCCGCGCAGTTTTTCCAGCACCGGGGTGATAACTTCGATTTCTTCGCGGCCGAGATAGCCACCCTCGCCGGCATGCGGGTTGAGGCCGGCGACCAGGATGCGCGGCTGGGCGATACCGTATTTGCCGCGCAGGTCGGCGTGCAGGATGCGCAGGGTCTGCTCCAGCACCTCGGCGGTGATCGCGGCCGGCACATCCTTCAGCGGCAGGTGGGTGGTGGCCAGGGCGACGCGCAGCGGGCCGCGTTCGGTGTCGCCGGCCAGCATCATGACGACCAGCGGCGTGCTGGTTTTCTCGGCCAGGTATTCGGTGTGGCCGGTAAAGGGGATGCCGGCCGCGTTGATGACGCCCTTGTGCACCGGCGCCGTCGCCATCGCGGCGAACTCGCCGGACTGGCAGCCGGCCAGCGCGCGGTCGAGCAGGGCCAGCACGTAGGGGCCGTTGGCGGCGTCGAGCTGACCGGCGCGGGACGGTACGGCGAGCGGGATGTGCAGGACGTCGAGCGCCGGCCGGCCGGCGGGTGAAATGCTACGGTCGCCGGCATTTTTTGGGCAAAAATCAAAAAATCCGATATCGAGACCGAGCGCCGCTGCCCGTGCTTCAAGCAGTTGGCGGTCACCGAGGATGACCGGCTGCGCCTCGCCCTGGTAAGCGGCCAGCCGCAGACAGAGTTCAGGACCGATGCCGGCCGGTTCGCCGCTGGTGACGGCGATCAAGGGGCGCATCACTTTTCGACGAGACGGTTTTCGACGTAGGTCCGGTCGCGCAGCTGACGCAGCCAGTCCTGATAGGCCTCGTCGAGCTTGCGTTCGCGCAGGGCCTGGCGGGCCACGGCGCGCTGGCGCTCGGCCGAGACGTCACGTTCGCGGCGCTCGAGCACTTCGATCAGGTGCATGCCGAACGGCGACTGGGTCACCTGGCTGACCTCGTTGATTTTCAGGGAATCCATCACCCGCTCGAAATCCGGCACCGTATCGCCCGGGTTCAGCCAGCCGAGGTCGCCGCCCTTGGCGGCCGAGCCGTCCTGCGAATAGAGGCGGGCCTGCTCGGCGAAATCGATACCGTTGGCGATGCGCTCGCGGACGCTTTCCAGCTTGCGCCGCGCTTCGGCTTCGGAGACGACTTCGTTGATGCGAATCAGGATGTGGCGGGCCCGGGTTTGCTGGATCGATGCCGGGGCGCTGCCGCCGCGCTTGTTGAGCAGCTTGACGATATGAAAGCCGGCCGACGAACGCAATAGTTCGCTGACGCCGCCCGGCTGCAGCTCGGCCGCCACCTCGGCGTAAAGGCTGGGCAGGCGGTCCAGTTTGCGCCAGCCGAGATCACCGCCCTGCAGGGCGTCGGGGGCATCGGAAAAGGCCGCGGTCAATTCGGCGAAATTCTGGCCGGCGCGCGCCTGTTTGAGCGCCTGCTCGGCGCGCTGACGCAGTTTCTGCAACTGCTCGGGGCTGGCCGATTCCGGCGCCCGCAACAGGATGTGGGCCAGCTGGTATTCCTCGCCGCCGCCGTTGGCCGCCTGATTGGCCAGGTAGTTGTCGATCTCGCCGTCTGAAATGACCAGCTTGGCGTCGACCTCGCGCTCACGCAGGCGCATGGTGGTCATTTCGTTGCGGATGTCCTCGCGGAACTGCGGGTAAGCCAGGCCGTCCTTTTCCAGCGCCTCGCGGAACTGCTGCGGGGTCAGCTTGTTGTTGGCGGCAATCCGGCCGATGGCCTGGTCGAGCTGGGCATCGTCGATCCGCATGCCGCTCTCACGGGCATACTGCAACTGCGCCCGGTCCATGATCAGGCGTTCAAGCATCTGGCCTTCCAGCACGTCCTGCGGCGGCAATGTCGTTCCCTGCTTCTGCAATTGGCGCAGGGCGGCGGCGAGCTTGGTCCGCAACTCGTAATAGGTGATCACGTCGTCGCCGACCACCGCGACGATACGGTCGGCCTCGATAGGCTCCTGCGGGGCCGCGCCGGCCGGCACGGCAAAGCCGGCGAGCGCGCAGATGAGAACGATCAGAGTGCGAATTAATTGGGTCATGGTGGTCATTGGGTGGTGAGCAGGTTGCCGTCCGTGGGCAGTTCGTTGATCTTGCCGTAGCCGGGGATGCTGCGTCGCAACAGGCTGATCGGGTTGGTGCCGATGCTGCCGAAATCGTTGAGTTCGAGCTGGAAGAACAGCGTGTCGTTGGGCGAACCGGAAATGGCTGCCAGCCGCTGACCGACGACGCGAAGCGCCCAGCAACCCGCGTTGTACTCCACCCCGGCGATCGTTTCAAGCACCCGGTTGTCGCGCAGCGAGTAGTTGTAGCGGCCGATGCCGTACCACTGAGCGGAAATCGGCCACTGGCCGGCGATGTCGATCTGGTCGACGGTGGAAGTCGTCTTCAGCGGGTCGCGAGTATGCCGGTAGCTGGCCGAGAGCACCTTGCCGAGATC
>CAIXSK010000061.1 GCA_903922075.1 uncultured beta proteobacterium
CGCCGGCGAGGAGGTCGAGGCGATGGCCGGACTGGCGCGGGCGCTGGTCATCAACATCGGCACGCTCAGCCCGTCCTGGGTCGAGGCCATGCACCGGGCGATGAAACTCGCCGCCAGCCGCGGCATTCCCATCGTGCTCGACCCGGTCGGCTGCGGCGCCACGGCCTACCGGACCGCAACGGCCCTGGCCCTGATCCGCAGCGCCCGGCCAACCCTGATACGCGGCAACGCCTCGGAAATCCGCGCCCTGGTCCACGCCGACAGCGCCACCAAGGGGGTGGACAGCCTGCACACGCCGGACGAGGCCGGCGACGACGCCCACGCGCTGTCCCGTTCGCTCGGCTGTGTGGTCACGGTCAGCGGCGCGGTCGACCTGATCGTCGCCGGCGACCGCAGCGCCCGGGTCGCCAACGGCCATCCGCTGATGACCCGGGTGACCGGCATGGGCTGCACGGCCAGCGCCTTGTCCGGAGCCTTTCTGGCCGTCGCGGCGTCGCCCTTCGCGGCGGCTGTCGCAGCCATGGCGGTCACCGGCATCGCCGGCGAAATGGCGGCCGAAGAGGCCCGCGGCCCGGGCAGCTTCCAGATGCATTTCCTCGACGCCCTCTATCGCCTGGACGACGCCGAAGTCGCCCGGCGACAGAAAATCACCGTCGCCTGAGCGCCATGGACAACACCACCACCCCGAGCCCGCAGTCGATGGCCGGCATCGACTACGCGATCATCTTCAACGCCGCCAGCAATGGCATGGCCTTCACCGAGGCCGATACCGGCCGCATCGTCGACGTCAACGAAGCCTGGATCCGCGCCTCGGGCATCGCCCGCCAGGAGGCTATCGGCCGGACGGCGCTGGCCCTCGGTCTGTGGGCGGACGGCGCCGAACGCGCCGCGGTGATCGGCGAACTGACGCGACACGGGCGCATCCTCGATTTTCCGGTCGATCTGCGCCTCCGATCCGAATTGCGTCCGCACCTGATTTGCGGCCAGATCATCCAGATGGCCGGGCGCCCGCACATCCTCTGGGAGTTCCGCGACATCACGCAAAGCCGGCGCGACGAAGCCATCCTGCGCGAAAGCGAAGCCAAGCTGCGAACCATCCTCGACAGCGTGGACGCCTACATCTACCTGAAGGACAGCGCCGGCAACTACCTGTTCGCCAATGCCCCGGTCCGCAAGCTGTGGGGCGTCGAGATGGCCGATATCGTCGGCCACGGCGACGAAAAGTTCTTCGACGCGGCAACGGCCGCCACCATCCAGCAGAACGACCGCCGCGTCCTGCTCGGCGGCGAAACGCTGAAGACCGAGGAGACCAACACGGTCAGCGAAACCGGGGCGACGGCCACCTATTTCTCGGTCAAGCTGCCGCTGCGCCGGGACGACGGCAGCATCTACGCGCTGTGCGGCATCTCCACCGACATCACGCCGCGGATACAGGCCGAGACCAGGCTCCAGGAATATCGCGACCATCTCGAAGCCCAGGTCGCGCAGCGCACGGCGGAACTGTCAGTGGCCAAGGAACTGGCCGAGTCGGCCAACGTCGCCAAGAGCGCCTTCCTGGCCAACATGAGCCATGAAATCCGCACCCCGCTCAGCGCCATCCTCGGCATGGCCCACCTGATCCGCCGCGCCGGCCTGCCCGAGGCGCAGATCGAGCGGCTGGGCAAGATCGACTCGGCCGGCCAGCATCTGCTCGAAATCATCAATGCCATCCTCGACCTGTCGAAGATCGAGGCCGGCAAGTGCGCGCTGGAAGATACCGACGTCCATATCGGCGCCCTCGCCGCCAACGTCGCCTCGATGCTCAGCCTGGCGGCCGAAGCCAAGCACCTCGGCATCTCGGTCGAAAGCCAGGCGCCGCCCTACAACCTGCGCGGCGATCCGACGCGGCTGCAGCAGGCCCTGCTCAACTACGCCAACAACGCGATCAAGTTCACCGAGGCCGGCTCCATCACGCTGCGCACCTTCGTCGTCGAAGACGCGCCGGCCAGCGCCCTGGTCCGCTTCGAAGTCCGCGACACCGGCATCGGCATCGCCCCGGACGTCGCCGCCCGGCTATTCACCGCCTTCGAACAGGCCGACACCAGCACGACGCGCCGCTACGGCGGCACCGGCCTGGGCCTCGTCATCACCAAGAAGCTGGCCGAACTGATGGGCGGCTCGGCCGGCGTCGACAGCCGGCCCGGGCAAGGCAGCACCTTCTGGTTCACCGCCCGCCTGAAGAAGAGCGCCGGCGGGCACGCGCACCAGGCCGGCAGCCCGGCGCCCGAATCGGCCGAGGCCGCCCTGATCCACCGCTTCGCCGACCGGCGCCTGCTGCTCGTCGAGGATGAGCCGGGCAATCGCGAAATCGCCACCCTGCTGCTCAACACCGTCTGGCCGGTGGTAGAGATTGCCGAAGACGGCCAGGAAGCCCTGGAAAAAGCCGGCAAAACGGCCTACGACCTGATCCTGATGGACATGCAGATGCCGCGCCTGGACGGCCTGGAAGCCACCCGGCGGATCCGCCAGTTGCCGAACGGCGGCAGCATCCCGATCATCGCCATGACCGCCAATGCCTTCGCCGACGACAAGAAAAAATGCTTCGATGCCGGCATGAACGACTTCATCACCAAGCCGGTCAATCCCGACATCCTCTACGCCACGCTGTTGAAGTGGCTGCTCCGCCGCTAAAGTAAAAAAGCCCCGGAAGGTCGTTCCGGGGCCGGTTCTGGCAAGAGCACAATCAGGCGGCGACCTTCCTGCACTCCTTCAGGCAGGCGGCGCAGGATTCGGCGCAGGCCTTGCACTCCTCGTGATGCTTCTCGTGCTTGCGGCATTCCTTCTCGCAACTGGCGCAGATTTCACCGGCCACCTTGGCCAGGGCCGGCACGTAGCGCGAATCCTGGCCGGCCAGTTTCATCAGCGCGGTGCATGAAGCGAGAAGTTCATTGACCGACTGGGCGCAGGCGGCCATTTCCTTGTCGCCGTTGCCGAGCAGGTAGAGGCAGTGCGCCAGGCAGGCCTCGCCGGTCTTCAGACAGTCGGTGCTGGCGGCGATCAGCGCAGCGTTGCGCTTGGCCATGCCGGCATGATCATGGTGGGCGTGATCGTGCTGGGCGGCCAGCGCGTTGGCGGAAATGGCGCCAGCCACGGCGGCGGCTACGGTCTTCAATACATCGCGTCGTTCCATCGGGGTTCCTTTTTGCAGGTTTGCGACAAATGCTACGGTCAAGCCGAAATTTTGGCCAAAATCGAAATCAGTGGCTGGTGCCTTCCGACTTGCTGATCTTGTTCCACACGTTGTACTTGCCGACCGGCTTCTTCATCGGCAGGCGTTTCACTTCCTTCAGCGTCACCGCGTCGTAGATGATCAGCG